>NZ_BAAARE010000022.1:0-70105 GCF_039532035.1 Terrabacter carboxydivorans
CCTACCACCGCCGTCGGAGACAGCCCCGCCTCGGCCGGTTGACCCCGGTCGAATACGAGTTGATCATGACGACAACCGCCACTCAGGTGGCCTAACCGAAACTGTCACCCGTCCGTGCAGCAGACCCGAACGCAGATCGCCCGACAATGCCGCTATGAGGCCAACGACGATCGCCCGACCATGCCGCTGACGGCGCGACCGGCGTCAAGCATCAGGTGACACGCGACTGTCAAGCATCACCCGAGACAGGACACATGGACCCGCGATTTATGTCGTGAGGAATTTCTGTACTGGCTCAAGCGCGCCTCCGGCGCGAAAAAGCGCGGGACCCCGCGATGGGGACCCCGCGCTCCGGCGCTGGCGCGCCTACGCGCACCCCACCGCACCCCGCGCCAAATTGCCCGGGTCGCGCCTGAGTTGTCCGAAGCGCCCTCCCGCATGCGGCGGACTCTCCCGGTGACCTACGACGCACCTCGTCCGGACGTACCTGCACACCCGGCGGCTCCACCTGCCGGCTGGTACCCCGACGGCTCCGGACACATGCGCTGGTGGGACGGCGCCGCGTGGACGAGCAACACCATGCCTCAAGCCCAGCCGGACACGACGTGGGCGGTCTTGTCCCACCTGAGCTTCTTCGCCATGCCCGTGTTCGCCCCCTTGATCATCCGACTCACGGCCGGCAAGCAGGATCCCTTCGTCAAGCACCACGCGACCGAAGCGCTCAACGCACAGATCCTCTTCGCCATCCTGTGGAACGTCCTCATCGGCAGCCTGGTCATCACGACGGCGGCGAACCCCGACGACCCGAACCCACCGACCCTCCTCTTCATCGCCTTTCCACTCGCGTTCCTCGCCGGTGCAGTGCTCCTCGGGACGGCCATCCGAGGCGCGGTCCAGGCCAGCCGTCGCGTCTGGTGGCGCTACCCGATCTCCATCCGCTTCGTCCGCGGCGCGCGCGGAGCTGAGTCCTAGGAACGCGCAGGGGCGAGACTTGGAACCGGCACGTGGGCAGAGGGCCGTCATTCCCCGTGGCTGAGGCTCATGCGCTGGGGACGAGAGGAGCCCCAGCCGTCGCTGCTCGGGCTCAGTCCCACAGAGGACCACTGCCCGCCTCGAGCGCGTGGCGGCGTCGACGACCCGCGCGGCCGGCATCCACAAGCGCCTTCTGCGCGGCACCACCCAGCCCAGCCCGTCCCACTGACTGCGCAGACCCGCGTGGCACATTCGTCGTGCAAGGCGTCCGAACAGGTCGCCCGCGGGACCCCAACAACACGCGATCGCGTACACCATCACCCACACGAGAACCGGCGAGAACACGCTGTATCTGGCCGCCAAGGCGGCGGTCGCCCTCCCGTGCGCCTCGTCCGGCCGCTTGGGGGCGCAAAAGGGGCACGCTGGCTCGGAAGACGTCGGCAGCCCACAGCAACGAGCACTGAACATCCGTGCTCGAAAGTCCTCACGACCCAGAGGCGCCGCACCCCTCGGACCGACTTTTAATCCGCCGGTCGTCGGTTCGAGCCCGACGGGGCCCACCACACCTGGCTGGACCGGACACCGCGCTCGACGGTGCGCCCCGGTGACATCGTCCGGCCGGAGGGCCGCCCGCACGGTGGTCACTGCGGTGGGCGGGTCCGGCGGATGAGCCCGCGCTGCTGCGCGACGGCGACCGCCCGCGTGCGCGAGTCCACGTCGAGCTTGGTGAAGATGTGCACGAGGTGCGACTTGACGGTCGCCTGCGACACGAAGAGCCGTTGCGCCACCTGCTCGTTCGACAGGCCGTCCGCCACCAGCGTCAGGACCTCCGTCTCGCGGGCGCTCAGCGAGGTCGCCGGCGTGCGGATGCGGTCCACGAGGCGCTCGGTGACGGCGGGTGCGAGCGCCGACTGTCCCGACGCCGCGGCGCGGACCGCGGCGACGAGCGCCTCGGGCGGCGCGTCCTTGAGGAGGTAGCCGGCTGCGCCGGCCTCGACCGCGGCGAGGATGTCGGCCTCGGTGTCGTAGGTGGTGAGCACGATGACGCGCGGTGCGCCCGCCCTGGCCGTGATCTGACGGGTGGCTTCGCTCCCACCCAGACCCGGCCCGAACTGCAGGTCCATCAGGACGACGTCGATGTCTCCCGCCCCCGCCCGCGTGACGGCAGCCTCGGCGGTGGCGACGTCGTCGACGACGACGAGGTCCGGCTCGGACGCGAGCACGGCCCGCAGGCCGGCGCGGACGACCGGGTGGTCGTCGGCCAGGAGCAGCCGGATCGCCGTCATGGCCGGCGCTCGTCGTCGCCGGCGCCGTCGGCGCCCCCGTCGCCGCCCCCGTCGCCGGCCCCGTCGCCGGGGCCGTGCTCCGACCCAGTCGACGACGGCGCCGACCGGCCCACGTTCACCGAGACCGCGGTGCCACGGCCGGGCCGGGACTCGACGGTCAGCACCCCGCCCACCTCGGCGGCCCGGGACCGCATGGACCGCAGGCCGAACCCGCCGACCGTGTCGTCCGTCGGGGTCGGAGCAGCCGGGTCGAGGACGTCGAAGCCGATGCCGTCGTCGACGACGTCCAGCGTCACCGCCGTGTCCATGGTGGTGAGCGTGACGTCGGCGCGGGTGGCCCCCGCGTGCTGCGTGGTGTTGCCGAGCGCGGCCTGCGCGATGCGGAGCAGCGCGACCTCGACCGCCGTGGCGAGAGGCACGGCTGGTCCCTCCTCGTGGAAGACCACCCGGGTGCCCGTGCGTGCGGAGGTCGCCTCGCACAGTCGTCGCAGCGCCGCCGCGAGGGTTGACTGCTCGAGGTCGCCCGGAGCCAGGGCCCGCACGAACCTCCGGGCCTCGGCGAGGTTCTCCTGCGCCTCCCGGCGGGCCTGCTCGACGAGCTCGCCTGCTCTCGAGGGGTCGGCTCCCCGGGCGGGGTCCAGCGACCGGGTCGCGGCCTGCAGCAGCAGCTGGATGCTGGACAGCCCCTGGGCGAGGGTGTCGTGGATCTCCCGGGCGAGGCGCTCCCGCTCGTCGAGCACGCCGGCGCGACGCTCCGCCGCGGCCAGGTCGGATCGGGTGCGGTCGAGCTCGACGATGAGGCGGCGGCGCTGCTCCGACTCCGCATGGAGGGCCTGGTAGCCGAACACGGTGGCGATGACGACCGCGGCCCCGATGACCGGACCGATCACCATCGCGACCGTGAACGTCTCCTGGTGCCAGGCGAACCCGGCGATCGCGGCCACCGTGACGGCAGCCACCGCCGCCAGCCCCACCGGCCTCCGCAGCAGGTGCAGCAGCAGGAAGGACCACGGGAACGCGAGGTAGATCCCGTCCGGGCTGACGAGGAGCAGAGCCAGCCAGACCACCATCAGCAGCGCCAGCCAGACGGCCGCAGCCCGCGACGAACGGGCCACGGTCGCCGACCGCACGCCCACGGCATACACGATCCCGACCGCACCGGAGCAGAGCACGACCCACGGCCACCCCGGCAGCCCACCGAGGACGCTCCGCAGGACGGCGACGACGAGCAGGGCCGAGACGAGCACGTGGACTGCTCCACGAAGTCCCGGCGACACCGGTGTCGGCTCCCACGGGTCGCCGACGGTCAGGGCGTCCGGGGGCGGCGAGGAGATGGCAGACATGTCGGGAGCCACGTTACGGCGGCCGCCACGGCGTCGGCATCCATCGAAAGACGGAGACGACCGTGGGTCCTTCGGTGCCCGGGAACCCGCTGCGCGGTCGATGCCGCACCCTGCCCGCGTCGAGGACCGTTGAGATCGACGCCGCAGACCGCGGCACCCCGACCGGCGCCGGCCCTCGAGCAGGCGACGACAGCCCTGCTCGACAGGCGCAGGTCACGGCCGGGACACCAGAAAGGAAACCACCGGCGTGTTCGTCGCCATCCGAGATGTCCGTTTCGCCAGAGGACGGTTCGCCCTCATGGGCGCCGTCGTCACCCTCATCACCCTTCTCGTCGTCCTCCTCTCCGGACTCACCGCGGGGCTCGGCCGGGGCAACACCTCGGCCATCACCGACCTGCCGGCCGACCACCTCGTGCTCTCGGCCCCCGCGCCGGGCACGAAGCTCGCCTTCACCGACTCCTCGCTCCCGCCGTCGGTCCGCGCCCAGTGGTCCGACGTCCCCGGGGTCACCCGGGTCGAGCCCGTCGCCGTGTCGATGAGCCGCGCCGAGGCCGCCGGCCGCACGGCCGGGGTCGCGGTCTTCGCCGTGCCGCCGGGATCAACCCTCGCACCGGCGGTCGGCGTCGGCCGGGTGGTGCTCTCGTCCAAGGCCGCCCACACGATCGGGGCGGCGGTGGGTGACCGCGTCGTCGTCGGTGGCCGAGCCGTGACCGTCGCGGCCGTCGGCGACGACGCCGAGTTCTCCCACGCCCCGGTGGTCTGGGCGGCCGACGCCGACGCGCCGGTGTCGGGTCAGCCGGCCGGCAACGCCACGTTCCTGGCCCTGACGACCGACCCCGCCACCCTCGACCCGGCCGCGCTCGACACCACGGACCGACGACTGGGTACCGTGACGCTCACCCCGGCCGAGTCGCTCTCCGCCATCGGCTCCTACACCTCCGAGAACGGCTCGCTGCAGCTGATGCGCGCCCTCCTCTTCGCCATCTCCGCACTCGTCATCGGCGCCTTCTTCACCGTCTGGACCGTGCAGCGGAGCGGCGAGATCGCCATCCTCAAGGCCCTCGGCGCCTCCACGACCTACCTGCTCAAGGACGCCCTCGGCCAGGCGCTGGTGCTGCTCGCGATCGGCACGACGCTCGGCGCGGCCCTCGCCGCAGGGATCGGCGCCGCCGTCACGGGCCTCTCGGGCGCGGCCGTGCCGTTCGTGCTCGACCTGTCCACCCTGCTGGTGCCCGCTGCGGTCATGGTCGCCATCGGCCTCGCCGGCGCAGCGGTCTCCCTGCGCACCGTCACCACCGTCGACCCCCTCACCGCCCTGGGAAGTGCCCGATGACCCTCCACCTCGACGACATCACGCTCGCCTTCCCCGACGGGGACCAGCGCCTCACGGCGCTCGACCACGTCAGCCTCACCGCCGAGCCCGGCACGCTCACCGCGATCGTCGGCCCTTCCGGCTCAGGCAAGTCCAGCCTGCTGGCGGTCGCCGCCACTCTCATCACCCCGGACTCCGGCCGGGTGGTGCTGGACGGGCGCGACCTGACCGGGCTGAGCCGCGCCGGCACCGCAGCCGTGCGCCGGGGGCAGGTCGGCATCATCTTCCAGAGCTCCAACCTGCTCGCGTCGCTGACCGCCCTCGACCAGCTGCTCGTCGTCGCCCACCTCGCGGGCGACGACCTCACCGCCGCGCGGGCACGCGCCGCCGAGCTGCTCGACGCGGTCGGGCTCGCCGCGCAGGCCGACAAGCGTCCCCATCAGCTCTCGGGGGGCCAGCGCCAGCGCGTCACCATCGCGCGTGGCCTGATGAACCAGCCGTCCCTGCTGCTCGTCGACGAGCCGACCAGTGCGCTGGACAGCCAACGAGGAGAGGCGGTCCTGGGCCTGCTGCGCCAGCTCACCACCGAGCGGGGACTCACCACGGTGATGGTCACCCACGACACCGGGCACCTCGAGGCCGCCGACCACGTCGTCCGCATCGTCGACGGACGCACGAGCGAGCTGGCCACCCGCTAGCGCCCGGGCTCCCGCGTGCGTATGCCGTCCGCCGACCATGCAGGTCACGTGCACGAGGCTCCCGGCCACGCGGCATACGCCCGCGACGTCGTGGCGGGCGCGCAGACCGCGCCCGAGCAGCGCTCAGGGCAGCGACGCACCGCCGCAGATCACCAACGTCTGCCCGGTGACCATCGCCCCGGTGGGCTCGAGCAGGAAACGGGTCATCGCGGCCACCTCCGCCGGCTCGACGAGCCGGCCGAGCGGTGGCACGACGGGTGGCACGGACGCGCGGTTGGGGTCCTCGAGCATGGGCGTGCGGGTGGGTCCGGGAGCGACGACGTTGACGGTGATCCCTCGGGGCGCGAGCTCGCTCGCCCACGCGCGGGACATCGCCGTGAGCGCTGCCTTCGTCGCGGCGTACTGGCTCTTGCCCGGCACGCCGACCATGGTGCGGCTGCCGACCAGCACGACGCGGCCACCGTCGACGAGCACGTCCACCAGGCCTCCGACGACGAGCTCGGCACCGCGCACGTGCACGGCCCACATCCGCTCGCCCTGCTCGGGGTGGAGCGAGCTGAGCGGTCCGGAGAACTGCAGGCCGGCGGCGTGGACGACCGCATCCACGCCGCCGGCCGCGGCCTCGCGCACCGCCCCGACGGCTTCGTCGGCCGAGATCACGTCAGCCAGGTCGCACGGCACCCACGTGGCAGCGCCCGGCAGTGCGCCGCGGGAGCGGCTGAGCCCTAGCACGTGCCACCCGGCACCGACGAGGTCGTGGGCGATGGCGAGTCCGATGCCCGAGCTGGCTCCCGTGACGACCGCGGTGCGTGCCCCGCGGGCGTCGGTCGTGGTGGGGGCCGACTCGGAGCGTGCCGTCGGTGCCGTCACCGGGATGGGCTCCGGAGGCGGTCGACGACGTCCTTGGGCAGGTGCACGTGCTTGATGGCGCGGCGGTGGTAGGTGTAGGCGACGTGCAGGTCGCCGTCGCGTCCGGGCAGCACCGAGGGGTAGGACAGCTCGCGGTTGAGCCCGTCGCGCGAGTTGTTGGACATGCAGTAGCCGTCACCGGTCTCGAGGTCGACGAGCACCGGCCACGAGCGGCCGTCGTCGGGGCTCAGCCCCAGGGTCATCGGCGCCCGGGGCGCACCCCAGAAGGCCTTGGGCCGACCGTCGTCCGTGTCGAGCGAGGGTTCGGCCAGCACCGGACCGTCGATGCCGTCGCGCACCCCCTCGTCGTCGATCTCGTCGTAGAGCGACACGCGCCGCTCGGTCGCGTCGAGCGCGGAGCTCCGGTTGAGGACGAGCGCGACCTCTCCCCCACCGACGGCGACCGCCTGGATCGAGGAGTTGTTGTTGGGCAGCGCGGTCGGCGTGGGCTCGGCCCAGGTCACCCCGTCGTCGGTCGACGTCGTCTCCCAGACGTGGTCGGCCCACCGGCTGCGGAAGCAGGCCCACAGCGAGCCGTCCTGCCGCACAACGATGTTCATGTGCACGCAGCCGAGCGAGCTGGGCACGGGCGCCTCGGTCCACGAGTCGCCGCCGTCGTCGCTCCACCAGACGCTCGACGTGTCCTCGTTGCCGACCCACTTCTCACCCGGGACGGTCACGCAGTTGAAGACGGGCAGCAGGATGCGTCCGCTCGCGAGGACGACCGGCGGCTGGCGCACGAAGACGCCACCGGCGTCGGTGGCCGGGAGGAGCACCGTCGGCGCCTCCCACGTCTGGCCGCCGTCGCGCGACACGCGACGACGCACCTCTGAGGTGTCCTGGTTGCCGGCGAGCTGCGCCGTGTAGAGCAGCCAGACGTCGCCGTCGGGAGCGGTGAACAGGACCGGGTTCTGCTCCGAGCGCGTCGGGTCGTCGCTGAGCGGCACCGGGTCCAGCCACGTGTCGCTGCCGGCGGGTAGCCGTGAGAGGTAGGCGGTGATGTCGCTGACGCCCTCCTGCGTGCCGCCGAACCACACGCATGCCAGGTCGCCGTCGGGCAGCCACGCGAGGTTGGCCGCGTGGCACTGCACCGTCGGGGTGGGAAGATATGCCGTGTGGCCGCCTCCGTCGCGCGCGCGCAGCACGCCGTCGGCGGGCAGCACCTCCGCGACGACGTCGCTCACGACTCGCCCCGTGCCGCCCTGAGGTGGGCCGTGGCCGCCTGCTCGAGGTGGATGAGGTCGGAGCTGACCGTGGCGAGGGTGAAGCCCTGGCCGAGGCGCTTGGCCGCGACCTCCCCGCTGGGAGTGTGGAACCCGGCTGCGATGCCGGCGTCCTGGGCTGCCTTGAGGACCCGCTCGACGGCGGCCTCGAAGACGTCGTCGACGGCAGGGTCGGTCGAGGTCGCGCCACCGACGGCGAGACGCAGGTCGGAGGGGCCGATGTAGAGGCCGTCGATGCCGGGCGTCGCGGCGATGGCCTCGACGTTCTCGAGCCCCTGGGGCGTCTCGATCATGGCGAGCACGACGGTGGCCGCGTTGGAGTCGGCGGGGTTGGGGCCGATCCGCAGCTGCGAGCGCATCGGGCCGTAGGAGCGGACGCCCTCCGGGCCGTACTTCGCGTAGGAGACGGCGCGGGCGGAGTCCTCGGCGGTGTTGACGAGGGGCACGATGACGCCCGCCGCTCCCGAGTCGAGCGCCTGCCCGATGAGGAACGGGTCGTTGGCGCCGACGCGCACCATGCCGACGGACTCGCCTCCGGCGTCGATGGCCTGCATGCCGGCGAGGATGCCCTTGTAGTCGAGCAGCCCGTGCTGGGCGTCGAAGCAGACGTAGTCGTAGCCGAGGCGGGCGAGCCGCTCGGTCGAGACCGGCGAGTCGATGATGACCCAGTAGCCGAGGATCGTCTCGCGCGCCCGCACCCGGCGGGCGTAGTCGAGGACCCGCTCGCGGCTTCGCTCCAGCGCGGTCGCGCCCGCGCCTCCCTGCGCGCTCATCGGTTGTACCCCGGCATCGACCCGGCGATGGCCAGGCCTGCCTCGTCGCACGCGGCGACGACGTCGGCGGGGAGCGGACCGGCTTGTGCAGCAGTGATGTTGGCCTCCAGCTGGTGTGGTTTGGACCCGCCGAGCAGCACCGACGAGACGACGGGCTTGGAGAGCAGCCACCGCAGCGACAGCTCGGGCAGGGTGATGCCGGCCTCTGACGCGATCGCGCCGAGGGCCTCGATGACCGCGAACGTCTCGGCGTTCCAGTAGCGGTCCTTGTACATGGTCGCGAGCGCTGACGAGCCGAAGCGCCCCTCCCCCGGCGACTCGGTGAACGAGTGGCGTCCCGTGAGCAGGCCGCCACCGAGGGGGTTGTAGACGATGGTCGCGAGTCCCTTCGTCGTGGCGAACTCGGCGTACTCCGCCTCGATGCGGCGGGCCACGAGGTTGTAGAGCTGCTGCGCGAGGACCGGACGCGGGGTGCCCAGGGCGTCGCAGGCGGCGAAGACGTCGCCGATCTGCCAGGCGGAGAAGTTCGAGACCCCGATGGCCCGGACCTTGCCCTCGGTGACGAGGTCGTCCAGGGCGGCGACGGTCTCGGCGATCGGCACCGACCGGTCGGGCTGGTGGAGGTAGTAGACGTCGACGTGGTCGGTGCGCAGCCGGCGCAGGCTCGCCTCGAGGGACGCGCGGATCCCGGCGGCCGACAGCAGCGGCGCGCCCCCCGCGTCACCGGGGTAGATGCCCGCCTTGGTCGCGACGGTCACGGAGTCCCGCCGACCGGCGAGGATCTCGGCGAGCATCTCCTCGCTGCGCCCCGCGGCATACCCGTTGGCGGTGTCGATCGAGGTGATGCCCGCGTCGAGCGCGGTGTCGACCATGGTGCGCGCGGTGTCGAGGTCGACGGTGTCGCCGAACGTCATCGTCCCGAGCACGAGCTGCGAGAGCGGGTGCGCCAGGCCGGGCAGGTCGAGGGTGGGCAGTGTCGTGCTCGTCGTGCTCGTCGGGCTCGTCGGGCTCGTCATGAGGCCTTCTCGGTCTCCGCCGCGCGCGAGGCGGCGATGTGTCGGATGAGGTGTCGCGGCTTGATGCCCGTCATGAGCCCCGGCTCGAGGGCGGAGCGGCGCAGGCGCTGGGTGTAGTCCTCCTGCGGTCGCGAGAGCAGGTCGTCGGTGCGGCCGCTCTCGACGATGCGGCCGGCCCGCATGACGATCGTGTCCTGCGAGATGGCGCGCACGACGCCGAGGTTGTGCGAGATGAAGAGGTAGGTCAGCCCCGTCTCGGCCTGGATGTCGGCGAGCAGCTCGAGCACCTGGGCCTGCACCGAGACGTCGAGGGCGCTGGTCGCCTCGTCGCACACGAGCAGCTCCGGGCCGGACGCGAGCGCCCGGGCGATGCCGATGCGCTGGCGCTGCCCTCCCGAGAACTCCGGCGGCTTGCGCTCCAGTGCCGTCCTCGGCAGACCGACGCGGTCGATGAGCTCGGCGGCCTTGTCGCGCTGGACCTTCCGAGACTTCTCGCCGCGCACGCGGACCGGCTCGGCCACGATCTCCTGGGCCGTCAGGTGCGGGTCGAGCGAGCCGTACGGGTCCTGGAAGACCATCTGCACGCGGTGGCGCATCGGGCGCAGCTGCTTCTCGGCGAGCTGGGCCAGGTCGGTGCCGTCGAGGTCGATGACGCCCGACGTCGGCTTGAGCAGCCGCACCAGGGCCTTGGCGATCGTCGACTTGCCGCACCCGGACTCCCCGACGATGGCGAGGGTGCCCCCGCGGGGGACGCTGAACGACACGTCGTCCACCGCGCGGAAGACCTCCTTGCCGCTGCGGTACTCGACGACGAGGTTGCTGACGGTGAGCAGGTCCTCAGCCATGGCTGGCCTCCTTCACGAGCTCGGGCGCGGGCGCGGCGAGCGCCGGGTCCTCCCAGGGGCCGAGCTCGGGGATCGCCCGGAGCAGCTTCTGGGTGTAGGGGTGGTGGGGGTGGTCGACGACGTCGGTGACGGAGCCGCTCTCGACGAAGACGCCCGACTTCATGACGTGGATGCGGTCGCTCATGAGGCGCGCGACGCCGAGGTCGTGGGTGATGAGCAGCAGCGCGATGCCGGTCTGCTCCTGGAGCTCGAGCAGCAGGTCGAGGATGCCGGCCTGCACCGTGACGTCGAGGGCGCTCGTCGGCTCGTCGGCGACGATGAGGTCGGCGTCGGCCGAGACGGCCATGGCGATGAGCACGCGCTGGAGCATGCCTCCCGAGAGCTGGTGCGGGTAGGCGTCGAACTGCTTCTTCGGGTCGCGGATGTGCACCTGCTCCATGAGCGACAGGGCCCGCGCCTTCGTCTCGGCCTTGCCGAGGTCGGGGTACTTGATGCGCACGGCCTCGGTCATCTGGCGGCCGATGGTGCGGATCGGGTTGAGGGCCGTCATCGGGTCCTGCGGGATGAGCGCCACCGCCCGGCCGCGCAGCTTGTCGATGACCTTGCGGTCGCCCGTCACGTCCTGGCCGCCGATGCGGGCCTCGCCCGAGATGACGGCGAGGTCGTCGGGCAGCAGCCGCAGGATCGCCATGGCGGTCGTCGACTTGCCCGAGCCGGACTCGCCGATGATGGTCACGGTCTCGCCCGCGTCGATGTGGAAGCTGACGCCGTCGACGGCCCGCACGACCGTGCCGTTGCCGGTCATCAGCTCGACCTGCAGGTCCTTGACCTCGAGGACGCTCATCACTGGTCTCCCTTCGCACGACGGACGCGGTCGCGCAGGCCGTCCCCGACGAGGTTGACGCCGACGACGAGCAGGGCGATGACGACGCCCGGGATCGTGACGAGCCACCACTTGCCGGTGACGAAGAGCTCGCGACCGTCGGAGATGATGCCGCCCCACGTGGGGTAGGGGCGCTGGACGCCGGCGCCGAGGAAGCTGAGGGCGCTCTCGAGGAGCACGGCCTGGGCGAGCAGCAGCAGGACGACGACGAGCACCTGCTGGAGGATGTTGGGGATGAGGTGGCGGGTGATGATCGAGATGCGGTGCAGCCCGAGCACGCGAGCCGCCGCGACGTAGGGCTTCTCCCGCTCGACGAGCACGAGCGCCCGGGTGATGCGCGCGGGCTCCGGCCACTGGGCGAAGGCGATGACGAGCGTGATGACGGGGATCGACGGCCCGAAGAGCGCCACCACGAGCAGCAGCATGAGCAGCAGCGGCAGCGACATCTGCGCCTCGAGCAGGCGCGAGACGATGGTGTCGACCCACCCCCCGAAGTAGCCCGCGGCGGCCCCGGCGATGATCCCGACGAGGCCGGACACGAAGATCGCGAGCACACCGATGACGAGCGAGGTCTGTCCACCGTGCAGGACGCGGCTCAGCAGGTCGCGGCCGTTGGGGTCGGTACCGAAGAGGTGGCCGGCGCTGAACGGCGGCAGGGACGACTCGGAGAGCTGGCCGATGATCGGGTCGGGCAGCGGCAGCAGCTGGGCGAGCGCCACCGGGACCACGACGACGCCGGCGCAGATCGCGCCGACCCAGATCTTGATCGTGCTGTAGCGCGCCCGCCGGGCGGCGGCGGACCGGCGCAGCAGCACCTTGGTGACCGCCGAGTCTCGGCCCAGGATCGAGCCCGGGACCTCGCTGAGGTTCGGGACCTGCGGGTGGCCGGGCAGGTTCGTCGAGGTGGTCATGAGCTGGCCTCTCCGAGTCGGACCCGCGGGTCCATGAGCGGGTAGAGCAGGTCGACGAGGAGCTGGACCACGAGGGCCAGCACGACCGTCACGAGCACCGTGGCCTGGATGAGCGGGAAGTCGCGCTGCTTGAGGGCGTTGACGACGAGCTCACCGACACCCGGCCACTTGAAGACGACCTCGACGATGACGACACCGTTGAGCATCGCCGCGAAGCGTGTGCCGAGCGCCGTGACGACGGGGATCGCCGAGTTTCCGAACGCGTAGCGCCAGGTGAGGGCCCGCTCGGAGATGCCGCGCGAGCGCGCCACCGTCAGGTAGGGCGAGGCGAGGTTGACGACCATCTCGCGGCGCACCAGGCGGCTGATGAGGGCCACCTGGAGGATCGCGATCGTCACCGTCGGCAGCACGATCGAGCTCGCCGAGGTGAACCCGGCCGGCTCGAACCAGCCGAGCTGCACGGCGAAGAGGATGAGCAGCACGAAGCCGATCCAGAAGTCCGGCATCGACTGGCCGGCGATGGTCGCGATGTTGGCCCCGAGCTCCTTGGCGGTGTCGGCCCGTCGGGCCATCCACACGCCGAGCGGGATCGCGACCACCGCCGTGACGACGATCGCGGCCACCGCCAGCGTGATCGTGTAGGGCAGGCGTTCCATGACGACCTCGAGCGCGGGACGCTTGAAGAAGAACGAGGTCCCGACATCCCCCTGGAACAGGTGCTGCAGGAAGGTCACGAACTGCACCGGGATCGAACGGTCGAGCCCGAACTGCTCACGGATCGCGGCCAGCTGCTCCGACGTGGGGTTCGGCGGCGCGTAGTTCGCCGCCGGGTCACCCGGAGCCATCCGCAGCAGGACGAACACCGTCGCGGTCGCGAGGAACGCGGTGAGCACGGTCTGCCCGATGCGCTTGAGGACGTAGGTCAACATGGGATCACCTGGAGGTGGTGGGTCGGGGCGGACCCGGTCAGGCCGAGACCGTCACGGATCCGAGGTCGTAGGAGTTGATGGCGCGCAGCTTGAGGGTCGTGACGCGCTTGCGCTTGGCGAGGACGTTGTTGGGCGTCCAGGCCCACATGGCCGGCCAGAGCGCCCAGATCTTCTCCTGGGCCTGCTTCAGCAGGTCGTCGCGCTTGGCCTCGTCGGCCTCGGCGCCCGCCTGGTCCAGCAGCGAGGAGATGTCGGGCGCGACGAAGCCCTGGTAGGTGTCGCGCGTCTTCTCCTTCTCCGCCGTGCCGCCGTACTGCCCCTGCAGGTTGGTCAGGGCCAGGCCGGTCTGGTTGCCGTAGCCGTTGGCCAGCACGTCCCAGTCGCCGGCCTCGCCACGGCGCCACGCGTTGATCTCGCCGCCCTTGGGGATCATCTTGAGGGTGGCCGTGACGCCGACCGCGGCGAGCATCTGCGAGATGGCCTCGAGCACCCGCGAGGCACCGGCGAACTCGGAGTCCTCCCAGATGAAGGTGAGCTTGAGGTCGCTCGCACCGGCGGCCGCGAGCATCTGCTTGGCCTTGGCCGGGTCGTAGGTGTACTCCCCCGTACGGGCGAAGCCGGCGAGGGTCTTGGGCACGACGCCCTCGGCCGAGGTCACCTGGTTGTTCATCAGCGCCTTGATGAGCGAGGCGTGGTCGATCGCGTAGCTGAGCGCCTCGCGCACCTCCGGCTTGGACAGCGGGCTGCTCGAGGGCTTGCGGAAGTTGTAGAACAGGTGGATCAGGCGCGTGCCCGGCGTCTCGATGACGTCGACGTCGGCGTTGGTCTTGAGCGCGGCCGCCGACTCGGGGGTGATGGTGTCGATGACGTCGGCCTGGCCGGAGGTGATGGCGATGACGCGCGCACCCTCCTCCTCCTGGTAGCTGACGTTGACCTCCTGCAGCTTGGCCTTCTCGCCCCAGTAGTTGTCGTTGCGCGTCAGCTTGTAGGTGCCGGTGCCGGTGTCGGCGTTCGCGATGACGAAGGGTCCGGTGCCGAGGCCGTTGCTCAGCTCCTCGGCCTTGTTGTCCTTGGCCGGGGTGATGAGGATGTTGGACATCAGGGAGTTGAGCGTGACGACGGGGACCTTGGTCGTGAGCGTGAACGTCTTGTCGTCGACCTTCTTGAAGCTCGGCTGCTCCGGGAACTGCGAGGCGACGTAGCCGGCCTTGACCTGGAAGTAGAGCTTGAGCGCGGTCTCGACGTCCTCGACGGTGACCGGCGACTTGTCGGAGTAGTGGATGTCGCTGCGCAGCTTGACGGTCCACTCGGTGGGCTTCGTCTGCTCGAACGACTCGGCGAGGACGAGCTGGGGCTTGAGGTCGTCGCCGATCTTCGTCAGGGCCTCGCGCACGGCGCGCTGGACGGTGACGGCCGCGTCGTACTGGTTCAGCTTGTTGTCGAGGCTGACCAGGTTGCGGTTGAGCACGATGCTCAGTGTGCCCCCTGCAGCCCCCGCCCCGGCAGTGCTCGCCGTGTTGGCGGTCTTGGGCCCGGCACAGGCGGCGAGTGCGGGAGCGAAGAGCGCTCCGGCGCCGGCCAGCGAGGCCAGCTTGAGGATCGAGCGACGCGAGACCTCACGCGTCGGCTGGTCAGACGTGGGAAGCAGTGCAGGCTGCTGGGGCATCGGGACTCCTCGTTGAGCGGTGGCCTCCCCGTCGGTGGCGCACGCTGCGCCCCTCGGGTTGACCAACCTTCGCACCATTGCGCGATGTGCGCAATACCTGTAGCGTTTTTTGTGAAAGGACGGTTCGGCGTATGCCGTCCGGCTCAGTCCCGAAGGTTCCCGCACCTCCTTTCACCACCACCGGCAAGGTCGCCAAAACCCTTGCTGCCACAGCGAAAGCACAACCATGAGCGCAGTGAGGAGGAGCCATGACCGACCCGGCCCTGGGCATCGTCGCTGACGACCTCAGCGGTGCTGCGGAGTGCGCCGTCCACGCACTGATGCGCGTTTCGCGCAGCACGGTCCTCCTCGTCGGCGACCCGGCCTCCCCGCCCGACCCGACGCCCGGGCAGCGGCTCGACACCGTCGTCACGGTCGACACGGACTCCCGCCGGCTCGAGCGCGACGACGCGGTGCGCGCCGTGCGCGCGGCAGCAGCGCTGGTGTCCGGCGCGCCGGTCGTCGTCAAGAAGGTCGACTCCCTCCTGCGCGGCCACCTCGCCGCAGAGGTCGCCGCGCTCGCAGCCGAGCTGGGCCGCACCGCGGTGGTGGCCGTCGCCAACCCCGCCCTCGACCGCGTCGTCCGCGACGGCGTGCTCCACGTGGGCGGCACCCCCCTGCACGAGACGGACCTGTGGGCCGTCGAGCCCACCCCCGCGCCCTCCCGGGTCGCCGAGGCCCTGCACCCGCTGGCCACCGTCCTCGTGCCGCACACCGTCGTGGCGCTCGGCGTCGACGCCGTCGCCGCCGCCCTGTCCGACGCGGCCGGGTCGGGTCTCGTCGCCGTCTGCGACGCCGTCACGGAGAGAGACCTCGAGATCGTGCACGAGGCCGCCACCAGGGGCAGCTCCGACGTGCTGCTCGTCGGCTCCGGCGCCCTGGCGGCTGTCGCCACGCGCGCCCTCGCCGACCAGCGCCGGGAGCCGGACCGGGGCCGGGGCGCTCGAACCATCGCCGATCCCAACGAGGCTCGACCGTTCGAGGGACGCAACCCTCGAACCACCGGGACCCGGTCGCTGCTCCTCGTGCTCGGGACGCGGGCCCCGGCACTCCCGACCCAGCTCGAGCACCTGACGGCTGCGCGCTCCGCGCAGACCCTGCTCGTCCGTCCCGGCGTCCTGCTCGACGACCCCGAGGCCGTACGCGTCGAGCTCGCCGGGCTGCCGCGTGACGGAGTCGTCGTGGTGGCCCTCGACCCGGCCGCTCCCGCCGACCCCACCCGCTCCCGAGCCCTGGGCGAGGCGCTCGCCGACGCGGTCGCACCTCTGCTCGACGGCTACGACGCGGCCTTCCTCTCCGGCGGCGAGACCGCCCGAGCCGTCCTCGACCGTCTCAGCGTCCATGCGCTCGAGGTCCTCGACGAGATCGAGCCGGGCACCGTCGTCAGCTGCCGCCCGGGTGGCCGGCTCGTCGTGACGCGCCCCGGCAGCTTCGGCTCCGCGTCCTCCCTCGTCGACGTCGCCGCCCACCTGCTCGACGACCCCACGTCCTGCCCGCCCGAACCGACTCACACCGCAACCCGCGCCGTCCACGACGCGACCACCGAGGAGAACTCATGAGCGCCGCCCTTCCCCGCATCGCCGTGACCATGGGAGACGGCGCCGGCATCGGCCCCGAGATCATCGTCAAGGCTCTCGCCGACCCGCACGTCGCGACGATGGCGCGCACCGTCGTCGTCGGTGACGCGCTGCGCCTCAAGCAGGCCGCCGCGGTGGCCGGGGTCGCCGTCGACATCGTCACCATCGACGAGGTCGAGCAGGCGAGCGAGATCCCCGGTCGCATCAACGTCATCGACCTGGCCCTGCTCCCCGAGGACCTGCCCTTCGGCCGGCTGTCCGCGGTCGCCGGCGACGCGGCATACCACTACATCCGGGTCGCGGCCGAGCTCGCGATGGCCGGCAAGGTGCAGGCGATCTGCACGGCGCCGCTCAACAAGGAGGCGCTGCACGCCGGCGGTCACGTCTTCCCCGGCCACACCGAGCTGCTCGCCCACCTGACAGGCACCCCCGAGGTGTCGATGATGCTCTCGACCGAGCGGGTCAAGGTCATCCACGTGACGACCCACATCGGTCTCATCGATGCCGTCAACCGCATCGAGCCCGGTCTCGTCGAGCGCGTCATCCGCCGCGGCCACAAGGCCCTCGTCGACGCCGGCAACCCCAACCCCAAGATCGGCGTGTGCGGCATCAACCCGCACGCGGGCGAGAACGGCCTCTTCGGCTACGGCGAGGAGGAGTCCAAGATCAACCCCGGCGTCGAGGCGGCGCGCGCCGACGGCATCGACGTCCACGGCGCCCTCCCTGCAGACACCCTCTTCTTCCTCGCCGGGCGCGGCGACTACGACCTCGTCGTCGCGATGTACCACGACCAGGGGCACGGTCCCGTCAAGGTGCTCGGCCTCGAGGCGGGCGTCAACGTCACGATCGGCCTGCCGGTCATCCGCACCTCCGTCGACCACGGCACGGCCTTCGACATCGCCGGCACCGGCATCGCCGACCACCGCTCGATGATCGAGGCCCTGCGACTCGGCGCGGAGATGGCGCCGCGGCCCGTCGACGCCTAAGGTGCCCAGCGTGGCGAAGCACACCGCACAGACGCGTCGGGGCGAGATCGTCCGCCTCGCCACGACCAGTGGTCTCGCGAGCGTGGAGGAGCTCTCCGACCAGCTCGGCGTCACCGCGTCGACGATCCGGCGTGACCTCGCCAAGCTGACGGCGCAGGGCAAGCTGGCCCGCACCTACGGCGGTGTCATGAGCCTCGCGCACCACCCCGAGGCCTCGCTGCGCCAGCGCCTCGGCGAGGCCCACGCCGCCAAGCGGGACATCGCGCGGTGGGCCGCCGACCAGATCGAGCCCGGCGAGACCGTGCTGCTCGACGCCGGCTCGACGATGGGCGCCCTCGCCGACGCGATCACCAAGACGCCGGAGCTGACCGAGCTGACGGTCGTCACCGCCGGCATCAGCGCCATGGCCACCCTGACCGACAGCGTCGGCATCGACGTCATCGCCCTCGGTGGCCGGCTGCGGCCGCTCAGCCAAGCCTTCGTCGGCCCGCTCACCGAGGCGGCCGTGCAGCGGATGTCGTTCGACCGCGCCTTCATGGGGGCCGACAGCGTCCACGCCGAGCGCGGCATCTGC
Organism: Terrabacter carboxydivorans; assembly: GCF_039532035.1. NCBI lineage: Bacteria > Bacillati > Actinomycetota > Actinomycetes > Micrococcales > Intrasporangiaceae > Terrabacter > Terrabacter carboxydivorans. The sequence continues at coordinate 17,943 of NZ_BAAARE010000022.1, forward strand.
GAGGCCGACCTCGAGCAGACGCGCCTCAAGGAGCTGATGATGAGCCGCGCCGAGCACACCTACGTGCTCGCCCACGCCGACAAGCTCGGCCAGTCCCCCTTCCACGCCTGGGCCGTCATGCCCTCGCGGTGGACCCTCGTCACCGACGAGTCCGCCGATCCCGTTGCCCTGCAAGCGTTCCGCGACAACGGCGTCGAGGTCGTCATCGCGCCGCGACGCGACTGAGCTCTCTCGTCACCCCACCCGACGAGGAGCGGGCGTATGCCGTGGTCGGGGCCGACGGCATACGCCCGCTCCTGCTGTGGCTCAGTCCTCGACGACGGTCGTCATGACCCAGTCGCGCACCTGCGGCATGTCCTCGAGGTGCTCGACGATGTAGGCCTGGTGCTCGGCCAGCTGCGCCTCGCACCACGCCTTGACCTCGCTCGACCCACGCACCTGCCGACCTGCGTTGTTGATGGCGTCCATGACGAGGGAGTAGCGGTCGACGCCGTTGCGCACGACCATGTCGAAGGGCGTCGTCGTCGTGCCCTCCTCGCTGAAGCCGCGCACGTGGAAGCGGTCGGCGTCGGGGCGGCCGTGCACGAGCTGGTGGATCGCGCCGTGGTAGCCGTGGAAGGCGAAGACGACGTCGACGTGGTCGGTGAACAGCTCGCCGAAACGCACGTCGTCCATGCCGTGCGGGTGGCTGCGCGCCCGCGGCAGCGTCATGAGGTCGACGACGTTGACGACACGGACCCGCAGCTGCGGCAGCTTCTCCTTGAGGATCTGCGCCGCCGCCACGACCTCCATCGTCACGACGTCCCCCGCGCACGCGAGCACGACGTCGGGGTCGCGGTCGCCGTCGTCGGTGCCGGCCCAGTCCCAGATGCCGGCCCCCGCGGCGCAGTGCGCGATGGCGTCGTCCATGCTCAGCCACTGCGGCTGGGGCTGCTTGTCGATGACGATCAGGTTGACGTAGTTCTTGGACCGGAAGCAGTGGTCGGCAACGGAGAGAAGGCAGTTCGCGTCCGGCGGCAGGTAGATGCGCGACACCTCGCCGCGCGCGTTGAGGACCGTCTGGATGAGGCCGGGGCCCTGGTGCGAGAAGCCGTTGTGGTCGTTGCGCCACGCCGTCGACGTCAGCAGGATGTTGAGGCTCGGCACCTTGGCGCGCCACTCGAGCTTGTTGGACTCCTGCAGCCACTTGCTGTGCTGCACGGTCATCGACGCGCTCACCATCGCGAAGGCCTCGTAGGTGGCGAAGAGCCCGTGCCGACCCGTCAGGGTGTAGCCCTCGAGCCAGCCGTGGCAGGAGTGCTCCGAGAGCACCTCCATGACCCGGCCGTCGTGCGAGAGCTTGACATCGTCGTCGGTGACCCGCTCGGCGGTCATCCGGTCGGACACCTCGAAGACCGCGCCGACCCTGTTGCTGTTGGTCTCGTCGGGGCTGAAGAGCCGGAACGTCGTCGGGTTGCGCACGTAGAGATCGCGCATGAGCTCGCCGATCGCGCGCGTCGACTCCTCGCGCACGCTCGCCGGCGACGGCACGTCGCGGGCGTAGTCGCGGAAGTCGGGCAGGTCGAGGTCACTCGTCAGGAGGCCGCCGTTTGCGTGCGGCGACGCGCTCATGCGGAGGTCGCCCTCCGGGTTCGCCTGAAGCACAAGCTCGCTGGGTCGTCCCTCGTCGTCGAACAGCTCCTCGGGGCGGTAGGACCGCATCCAGCTCTCGAGGAGCGCGAGGTGCTCGGGGTTCTCCTTGACCCCCGACAGCGGCACCTGGTGCGAGCGCCACGTGCCGGTGACCTTGACGCCGTCGACCTCGGCCGGCCCGGTCCAGCCCTTGGGGGTGCGCAGCACGATGAGCGGCCACCGCGGCCGCTCCCCCATGGTCCAGCCGTCCGCGCGCGCCTCGGCCTGGATCGCGCGGATGCGGTCGTATGCCGTCGCGAGCGTCTGCGCGAAACGCTCGTGCATGCCCGGCACGTCGTCACCCTCGACCTCGAGGACGTCGTAGCCGTGGCCCTCGAGCAGGCTGCGGACCTCCGCAGGGTCCTTGCGTCCCAGCACCGTGGGGCCGGCGATCTTGGCGCCGTTGAGGTGCAGGATCGGCAGGACGGCGCCGTCACGACGCGGGTTGAGGAAGGAGATGCCCTTCCACGAGCCCTCGAGCGGGCCGGTCTCGGCCTCGCCGTCACCCACGACGGCGAGCGCCAGCAGGTCGGGGTTGTCCATGACGGCCCCGAAGGCGTGGACGAGGACGTAGCCGAGCTCGCCGCCCTCGTGGATCGAGCCCGGCGTCGTCACCGACACGTGGCTCGGGATGCCGCCCGGCGCCGAGAACTGGCGGAAGAGGCGTCGGACGCCGTCGGCGTCGGTCGTCACCTTCGGGTAGATCTCGGAGTACGTGCCCTCGAGGTAGCCGGCGGCGACGAGAGCAGGGCCGCCGTGCCCGGGACCGGTGAGGTAGATCGTCTCCTGGCCGGTGTGCCGGATGACGCGCGACATGTGCGTGTAGACGAAGGACAGGCCCGGGCTCGTGCCCCAGTGGCCCAGCAGCCGCGGCTTGATGTCGTCGGGGACGAGAGCACGCTGCAGCAGCGCGTTGTCCTGCAGGTAGATCTGCCCGATCGTCAGGTAGTTGTTGGCGCGCCACCACGCGTCCATCGCCGCGATCTCGTCGGCGGTGGGGGGCAGCACGGAGGTCGTGGTCGTCTGGTTCGTCGTCTGGTTCGTCGTCTGGTTCGTCGTCTGGCTCGTCGTCGTCACAGCGGGCGCCTCTCGAGGGGTCGGTGATCGTCGTCCTCGTCGAGCCTCACGGACGCCGGCCGGGCTGGCAAGGGGTCGGCGCCTCCCGACCGGGACACACGGCATACGCCATCGGTGGCCCGAGCGGACAGAGCAGTGGGCCGGCCCCCGTCGGGACCGGCCCACCCCACTCCGGAAAGGTCAGCGGTCGAAGGCGTCCTTGACGTCCTTGCCCGCATCCTTGAGCTGCTCGCCCCGCTGCTTGAGGTCCGCCGAGGCCTGGTCACGCTCGCCCTCGGCCTCGAGTCGCTCGTTGTCGGTGACCTTTCCGGCGGTTTCCTTGGCCTTGCCCTTCAGGTCTTCACCCATGTTGCTGGCCTTGTCTTCGATACCCATGTCGGGACCCCTTTCGCCTTCGATCGGATACCTCTGCCCCTACCCGCTCGCAGTGGTTCGCCACCACACCCCGTGGGCGGTGACGGTGGTCACGCGCCGACGTCGTCGGTGCTCTTTGCGACACTTGGGGGGTGACCACGATCCCGAATCCCGCCTCCGAGCCCCCTGCGCCGCCCTCCCGTGGGCCGCAGACGCGAGACCTCAGCCGGTTCGCCTACCTGTCCATCGCGGCCGCCATCGTCACGATCACCCTCAAGGTCATCGCCTGGCGCATCACCGGCTCGGTCGGCCTGCTGTCCGACGCCGCCGAGTCGGTCGTCAACCTCGTCGCCGCGATCGCCGTGCTCATCGCGCTCAAGGTGGCGGCCATGCCCGCCGACAAGAACCACCACTTCGGTCACACCAAGGCCGAGTACTTCTCGGCGGCCATCGAGGGGATGATGATCTTCGTCGCCGCCCTCGTGATCATGTACACCGCGGTCGAGCGCTTCCTCAACCCGCAGCCCATCGAGAACGTCGGCCTCGGCCTCGCCATCTCCGTCGTCGCCTCGGCCGTCAACGGCGCGGTCGCGGTCGTCCTGCTGCGAGCCGGTCGTCGCTACCGCTCGCTGACGCTGACCGCCGACGGCAAGCACCTCATGACCGACGTGTGGACCTCGGCCGGCGTCGTCGTCGGCGTGCTCCTCGTCGGGCTGACCCACGTCGAGCGGCTCGACCCGATCATCGCCTTCCTCGTCGGCGTCAACATCGTCTGGACCGGGTGGAAGCTGATCCGCGAGTCCACCGAGGGCCTGATGGACATCTCCATGCCCAAGGAGGACAACAGCGCGATCGCCGAGATCCTCTCGCGCTTCGTCACCCGCGAGGTCCACTTCCACGCCCTGCGCACCCGCGTGTCCGGCCACCACCGCTTCGCCGAGGTCCACGTCCTCGTGCCCGGCGCGTGGACCGTCCAGCAGGGCCACGACCTCGTCGAGGAGGTCGAGCAGACCGTGCACCAGGAGTTCGGCGACATCGCCCTCACCTGCCACCTCGAGCCCTCCGAGGACCCCCGTGCCTACGGCGACTACACCGCCGAGTTCCCGATCCCGACGCACGACGAGATCCTCGCTGCGCACGGGAGCGTGCCGCCACAGCCGGGTCGGGGCGACGACGACGCATGAGCCCCACGCACGTCGTCGTGCCCTCGCCCATCACTGACCTGACCGTGGTGGCCGAGGACGGCGCCGTCACGCACCTGCTCATGGATGCCGCCAAGTACCGCCCCGAGGACCCCGACGTCCTCGGGGCGCCCGGCGACCCGGCCGACGAGCCGTTCGCGGCGGCCGGCGTGCAGCTCGCCGCGTACTTCAGCGGCGCCCTGACCGAGTTCGACCTGCCGCTCGCCCCGCGCGGCGACGACTTCCACCAGCGGGTGTGGGCGCTGCTGCGCACGATCCCCTACGGCGAGACCCGCAGCTACGGCGACCTCGCGCGGGCCCTCGGCGACCGCAACCTGGCGCAGGCCGTGGGCACGGCCAACGGCCGCAACCCGATCGCCGTCGTCGTGCCCTGCCACCGCGTCATCGGCGCCGACGGCTCCCTCGTGGGGTATGCCGGTGGGCTGGACCGCAAGCGCTACCTCCTCGCGCTCGAGGAGCCTCCCGCCGACCAGTCCGGCCGCCTCTTCTGACACGACCCCACTCGAGTGGCCCCGCAACCCCACACCAACGCCACTCGAGTGGCCACGCAACCCGACGCCTCCCAGGTGGAGTGAGCGCCCCACGACATTCGCGTGGCCCCGCGACCCCACGCCTCCCCGTCCCGAGTGAGCGGGTCGTCCCGTCCGCCACACTGAGGACCTCACACTTCCGCGGGCCGGAGCGTCTACAGGACATGAAGCGACCGTTCGAGCAGGCCGTCACCGAGCACGGCGCCGTCGTGCTGCGCGTGTGTCGCGCGGTGCTCGGCCCGTCCGAGGCCGACGACGCGTGGTCCGAGACCTTCCTCTCGGCCCTGCGTGCCTGGCCCGACCTGCCCGACGACGCGAACGTCCGGGCGTGGCTCGTCACCATCGCGCACCGCAAAGCCGTCGACGTCGCCCGAGCCGGCGCCCGCCGACCGTTTCCGGTCGCGGAGGTGCCGGACTCCACCGCCCCACGAGGCGACCAGCCCGAGGAGGCCCTGCGCGACGGGGACCTCTGGCGCGCTGTCGCCGCCCTGCCGGAGAAGCAGCGACTCTGCGTCGCCTATCACCACGTCGCCGGCCTGCCGCACCCCGAGGTCGCCCGAATCGTCGGCGGCACGCCAGCGGCAGCACGCCGCGCCGCAGCCGACGGCATCGCTCGACTCCGGTCCACCTACGCACCCCAAGGAAGGGTGAGCGCCCATGTCTGACAGCACGATCCAGCTCCTGGCCACTGCATCCACCGATGAGGACCAGCACCTCGCGGACCTCCATGCAGCCCTCGTCGCCCGCGCCTCCGCCGACTCGTCGGTCGATGCCACCTACCGTGTCGTCGACTCCCCGGTCGGCCCGCTGCTCCTCGCGGCGACCGACGAGGGCGTCGTCCGCGTCGCCTTCGAGGTCGAGGACCACGACCGGGTGCTCGAGTCGCTCGGCACGTCCGTCGGGTCGCGGATCCTCCGAGGCGGCGACCGGCTGGACCCGCTGGCCCGCGAGCTCGACGACTACTTCGCGGGGCGACGGCACGGGTTCGACATCCCCCTCGACCTGCGTCTCGCGAAGGGGTTCCGGCTCACGGTGCTGCGGCACCTCAGCGAGATCCCCTACGGATCGACCGAGAGCTACGGCGAGGTGGCGGTGGCGTCCGGCAGCCCCAGGGCCGTGCGGGCCGTCGGCTCTGCCTGCGCGACGAACCCGCTCCCGATCGTCGTCCCCTGCCACCGCGTCGTGCGCTCGGACGGCTCCCTCGGGGGCTACCTCGGCGGCCTGCCGACCAAGGAACGCCTCCTCGCCCTCGAGCGGGCGGCTTGACCACTCCCGCCCGGGACGGGTGGCTTCCTCGACCCAGGATCGTGGGACGACGGGGCCACTCGACTTCGGGGTGGCACGATCGGGGCATGCGTCCCGGAGAGCCGTCGTGACCTGGCCCGTGCGTGAGACCCGCGTCGTCTACGAGAACCCGTGGATCCGGGTCCGCGAAGATGCCGTCACCCGACCGGACGGCGGCGACGGCATCTTCGGGGTCGTCGAGGTCCTGCGGCCCGCCGTCTTCGTCGTGGCCCTGACCGACGACGACGAGGTCGTCCTCGTCACGGTCGACCGCCACACGGTCGGTCCCTCGGTCGAGGTCCCCGCCGGCGGCACCGACGGCGAGGACCCCCTCGTCGCCGCCCGCCGCGAGCTCGCCGAGGAGACCGGGCTCCGGGCCGAGCACTGGCAGCAGGTCGGCACGATGAACGCCCTCAACGGCATCTGCCGGGCGCCCGAGGTCGTCTACCTCGCCACCGGGCTGTCGCCCGCTGCCGTCGACGACGAGGCCGCCCGCGCCGAGGAGGGCATCGGTCAGGTCCGGCGCGTCCCCGTCGGTGAGGTCCTGGGCATGGTCCGCGACGGCGTCATCGACGACGGTGAGACGGTCGCGGCCCTGATGTTCGCGCTCCTCGCCCTCGGTCGGGTGGGCTGAGGGCACCCGCCGGCGCGAGCCCGGCACACGGCATACGAAAGAAGTCGCCCGGGCCTGCAACGGATCGCCGCGGCCACGTGTCCATAGGGGTGTACGAGAGACTCACACCTGACGACCGAACCGGCGGGAGCTCATGAGACGCAGGGACGAGGCGGCGTTCCGCAGCTTCGTGGAGGAGCGGCAGACGATGCTGCGCCGACGCGCCTACCTGCTCTGCGGCAACTGGGCCGACGGCGACGAGCTCGTCCAGGAGGCGCTGGCGCGGGTCTACGTCGCGTGGCCGCGGATCGCCTCCGGCGCCGAGACGGCCTACACGCGACGCACGATGATGAACCTCTACCTCAACGACCAGCGCAAGCGCCGCCGCGAGGTCCTCACGGACGAGGCGCCCGAGCCGGCGACGACCGACCACGACCGCGAGCTCGCGATGACCCTGACCGACCTGCTGAGCGACCTGCCGGAGAAGCAGCGGGCCGTGCTCGTGCTCCGCTTCTGGGAGGACCTCACGGTGCCCCAGATCGCCGAGTGCACCGGCGTGGCCGAGGGCACCATCAAGAGCCAGATCTCGCGGGGCCTCGCCGCCCTGCGCGGCCGTCTCGCCGAACCACCACTGACCGGGGCAGGAGCCTTCCCATGAGCGACGACACGACACCGGGTCGGGGCGCGGCTCCTGAGGATGCCGAGCTGCAGCTGCGAAAGGCGCTGTCGACGATGAACGACCTCCAGCCACCGCGCGACGACCTCTTCGCCCAGCGAGCCCTGGTGCGCGGGCGCGCCCGCACCTCTCGCCGGCGCTCGACGCTGCTCGGTGCCGCGGCCGCGGCCGTCGTCGTGGGAGCCGTCGGTGGCGCGTGGGTGTCGATGAACCACGGCGCCACCTCGACCACCGCGAGCGCCGGCTCGGCGGGCGAGGCGCTCAAGGACTCGTCCAGCGCCGGGCAGGGCAACGGCGCCCGCGGCCCCGAGTCGCTCGCCGGACCGGGGGTCTCGAGCGGCTCGGGCTCGGCACCGTCGGTCCCCTCGGCCCGCGACACGACCCGCTGGTTCGGCACCCTCTCGACCCCGCAGACGAACGCCTTCACCGCCATCGAGTCGACGGTGTCCTCCCGCTGGCCGCAGGTCTTCTCGGGGGCGTATGCCGTCGACGCCGCAGGTGCCCACGTGGCCGTCGTGGTCACCCGGCACGACCCGGCTCTCGAGTCCTTCGTCTCACGGGCGATGCCGTCCCCGACCGATGTGGAGTTCGTCGTCATGAGTCACACGTTCGAGGAGAAGCAGAAGGTCGCCAAGGAGATCATCGACCAGCGAATGCTGTGGCGCTCCAAGGGAGTCCAGATCATCGCGGTCATGCAGGACGCCCGCGCCGACCAGGTCGTCGTCATGGCCGACGAGGGCAGCGCACCCGGTCTCCTCGCCCAGCAGTACGGCGACATCGTCCGTGTCGTCCCGTCCACCCAGACCGCGCCGGGGAAGCTGCCGGACGGGAGCACGCTGCCGACCCTGCAGCAGTGAGACCGCACGCGGTCGGTCGGCCCGGTTAGGCTGCACGGCATGGAGCAGCCGACCCCTCCGCAGGCACCGATCAGCCCGCTCGACGCGCTCCGCCGCATCTGCTTCCTGCTCGAACGCGGCCGGGAGAGCAGCTATCGCGTCGATGCGTTCCGCAAGACGATCGAGGCGATCACGCTCATCAGCGACGAGGAGCTCCAGGAGCGTGTCGAGGCGGGAACTCTCAAGCAGATCAAGGGAATCGGCGACTCGAGTGCAGCCATCATCGGACAGGCGGTGCGCGGCGTACTGCCCGCCTACCTCGTGTCGGCCGAGGAGAAGCACGGCGAGCCGCTGACCAGCGGCGGCGCCGAGCTGTATGCGGCCCTGCGCGGTGACCTGCACGCGCACTCCAACTGGAGCGACGGCGGCAGCCCCATCGAGGAGATGGTCCTCGCCGCGGTCGAGCTGGGCCAGGAGTGGATGGCCCTGACCGACCACTCCCCCCGGCTGACGATCGCGAACGGCCTGAGCCGCGAGCGCCTCACCGACCAGCTGAAGCGCGTCGAGGCGATCAACGCGAGCCTCGGCGACGCGTTCACCCTCCTCAAGGGCATCGAGGTCGACATCCACCTCGACGGCAGCCTCGACCAGGACGAGGACATGCTCGAGCAGCTCGACGTGGTGACGGCCTCGATCCACTCCAAGCTGCGCCAGCCGTCGTTCGAGATGACCCCGCGCATGGTGACCGCCGTGCGCAACCCGCGCACCAACGTCCTCGCGCACTGCACCGGACAGCTCGTGACCGGCGGGCGCGGCAAACGGCCGCCGTCGCAGTTCGACGCCGAGAAGGTCTTCCGCGCCTGCCTCGAGAACGACGTCGCCGTCGAGATCAACTCCCGCCCCGAGCGGTGCGACCCGCCGGACGAGCTCATCGAGCTGGCCCGCGACCTCGGGTGCCTCTTCACCATCGACTCCGACGCCCACGCCCCCGGGCAGCTCGACATGAAGTCGCTGGGCTGCGAGCGGGCGGAACGCCTCGGCATCGCCGCCGAGCGCATCGTCACGACGTGGCCGGTCGAGGACGTGCGAGCCTGGGCGAAGGGGTGATCCGAACGCCGTCGGAGGGGCCCCGGGAGCCGATTTGGTCGGTGCCAGAAACTCCCATATAGTTTCGACGTCCCAACGGATAGGTCGGGCAGGTCCCCATCGTCTAGCGGCCTAGGACTCCGCCCTTTCACGGCGGCAGCACGGGTTCGAATCCCGTTGGGGATACGCAGTACAGTTCGACACGCACCACCCAGTAAGGCCCCGTAGCGCAGTTGGTTAGCGCGCCGCCCTGTCACGGCGGAGGTCGCCGGTTCGAGCCCGGTCGGGGTCGCTCGCACAGAAGCCCCGCTCTCACCAGAGAGCGGGGCTTCTGCCGTGTCGGGGGCCGGCCCGTCTCCTAGGGTGGGCGCGTGCGGATCGCGGTGCTCGACGACTACCAGGGTGTGGCTCTGGCCAGTGCCGACTGGTCGGCCGTCACCGACCACCCACGCACGCCGTGCACCGTCGAGGTCTTCCGTGACCACGTGAGCGAGCCGGACGCCCTGGTGCAGCGGCTGGCCCCCTTCGACGCCATCGTCGTCATGCGCGAGCGCACGCCGCTCCCGGCGGACGTGCTGGCCGCCCTCCCCCACCTGCGGCTGGTCGTCACGACCGGCCGGCGCAACCCGAGCATCGACGTCGCTGCCGCAACCGCCTCGGGCATCACCGTCTGCGGCACCGAGAGCCTGGCGACGGCTCCGGCCGAGCTGACCTGGGCCCTCGTCCTCGGCCTGGCTCGGCATCTGGTCCCCGAGGCCACGGCCGTGCGAGGCGGCGGCTGGCAGACGACGGTCGGCCGTGACCTGAGCGGCCACACGCTGGGCCTGCTGGGACTCGGCCGGATCGGCTCGCAGGTCGCGGCCGTCGGGCGCGCCTTCGGCATGGACGTCGTCGCCTGGAGCCGCAACCTCACGCCCGACCGCGCCGAGGCTGCCGGCGCCCGGGCCGTCGCGCTCGACGAGCTGCTCGCCACCTCCGACGTCGTCTCGGTCCACCTGCCGCTCGCCGACGGCACCCGCGGGCTCGTCGGAGACCGCGAGCTCGCCCTGATGCGAGCCGACGCCCTGCTCGTCAACACCTCGCGCGGGCCCATCGTCGACGAGCGCGCCCTGCTCGCCGCCCTGGATCGGGGCCACCTCGGCGGCGTCGGCCTCGACGTCTTCGACGAGGAGCCGCTGCCGGCCGACCACCCGCTCCGGACCGCGCCGCGCACGCTCCTGACGCCTCATCTCGGCTACGTGACGCGCGACGTCTACGCGACGTTCTTCGGCGGCGTCGTCGAGGACGTCACGGCATACCTCGACGGGTCCCCGATCCGGCTGCTCTGACGCGAGACCGGACGCGAGATCGCGCGCGGGATCGGGCGCGAGATCGGGCGCGAGATCGGGCGCCTGGTGCGCCCCGGCGACCCGAGGTGCACGATCTCGCGCACGGGCTCCCCCGTCACGACGGCGTATGCCGTGTGGCCGCGTCCCGCTCAGCGGTGTCCGGCGCGCAGGACGAGCTCGAGCTCGAACCGCACCTCGGGGTCGTCGAGCGCGTCACCGAAGAGCTCCTTGAGCTGGGCGACGCGGTAGCCGACGGTCTGCTGGTGGACGAAGAGGTCCTCGGCGATCGGGGCGCGCTGGCCCTGGTGCCGCAGCCAGGCCAGGAGCGTCTCGGTGAGGCGTTCGCGGGCGGCCGGGCGCAGGCCGTCGAGCGGTGCGAGGCGCGTGCGGGCGAGGTCGTCGGTGGCGAGCGGCTCGGCGTGCACGACGAGCTCGGCGAGGTGGTCCTCGACCCAGACGGGTGAGGTCTCGGCGTCGGCCTGGTCCGGGGCCGGCCCGACGCCGTGCGCGCCGGCGGACGTCGCGAGGTGCAGCGACTCCCCCGCCTGCTGCCACGGCCGCGGCGGCCCGACGATGGCCCGACGACCCCGCAGGGCGCGGTCGAGGTCACGACGCCGAGCCGAGCGCGCGGCATACGGGAAGACGACGACGACGTCGGTGCCCCGCTCGGCGACGAGAGCGTCGGGCCCCAGAGCCGTCCGCAGACCGTCGACGTGCGGGAACGGCACGAGCGCGACGCCGACGACCTCCGGCAGCGTCCACCCGACGGCAGCGGCCAGGCGCGGCACGCCGCCGTCGCTGGAGTCCCCGCGCAGGATCATCTCGAGCAGCTCACCACGCAGCCGCACCTGCTCGCCGGCGCGTTCGGACTGCTCCTGCGCATAGCCCTGCGCGCTCGCCGCCGACAGCTCGTCGATGTAGGCGAAGAGCGACTCCCCCAGCGCGAGCAGCGCATCGGGCGGCATCTGCGAGACGTCCACCGTGCGCGAGATCGCGCGGAAGGTGACCCGTGCCCCGTAGCGGTAGGCGGCGAGCAGCGACTCGAGGCTGCGGCCCGAGCGCACCTCGCCGCGGCCGAGGTTCTCGTAGACCCACTTCCCGTCGTCGGACAGGGCCGGCAGACGCGTCCCGGGCAGGTCGAGGAAGCGGTTGAGCGCGATCGTCACGCCCTGGCGCACCCCCTGCCCGAAGCGCCCCTCCATCGGCATGGCGTAGACCGGGACGTCGCGGGGGATGCCGTCGATGATGGCCTCGACGATGTCGCGCACGACCGGTCGGAGCACGACCGCCACTTCGGCGGGCAGAGACAACCACGGTGGGTCTGATGTGTCCTGTGCCACGTCGGCCTCCAGCAAATTGTCGTGACGCAACAGTTTCTTGACTCAAAGAGTACGCGTCGCCCCAAGACGCGCGGACCCTGTGAAGACCATGATGGAACCATGACTCAGTTCCGTGCTCTCCGGCGTGTGGCGTCGCTCCTGACGACCCCGCGCGAGCCCGAGGACTTCCTCAACCTCGTCAACCCGCTGGCGTCGGCCCGGCAGCTGCGCGGCGTCGTGACGAAGGTGGTCCGCGAGACCGCCGACTCGACGACGATCCACTTCCGGCCCGGTCGCGGCTGGAACCCCCACGCCGCCGGCCAGTGGGCCCGCATCGGCGTCGAGATCGACGGCGTGCGCCAGTGGCGCAGCTACTCGCTGTCCGCCGCCGTCGGCCACGACCCGGCCATCACGGTCACCGCCATCGGCGTCGTCTCGACCGCGCTGGCCCGGGACACCAAGGTCGGCGACATCCTCTTCCTCGACACCCCGCAGGGCGACTTCGTGCTCCCCGAGCACCCGCGCCCGCTCCTGATGCTCACGGCCGGCAGCGGCCTGACACCGGTCATGTCGATGATCCGCACCCTCGTGCCGCGCCGGCCCGACGCCGACGTCGTGCTCATCCACTCTGCACGCACCCGCGAAGAGGCGCTCTTCCACGACGAGCTGCTCGAGCTGGCCGACCAGTTCCCCGGCCTCACCGTGCGCCACTGGTTCACCCGCGAGGAGGGCGGCCGGCGCCTCGACCTCTCGGACGTCACCGACCTCGAGACGCTCTGTCCCGACTGGCGTGAGCGGGCGGCATACGCCTGCGGTCCGACGGACTTCCTCGACGCGGCGACCGAGCTGTGGCTGCGCGACGGCGAGGACCCCGCCCACCCCCACCTCACCATCGAGCGCTTCGCCCCCGTGCTGCTGGAGGGATCCGGCGGTGAGGGCGGCCTGCTGACGTTCGAGAAGTCGGACAAGGAGCTGGAGGTGGGCGGCGACGTCCCCCTCCTCGAGGCCGGCGAGGAGTGCGGCGTGGTCATGCCGAGCGGGTGCCGCATGGGCATCTGCCGCAGCTGCCTCGTCCCGCTCGTGGCCGGCAAGGTCCGCGACCTTCGCACCGGCGAGGTCCACGGCGACGAGGGCGAGCTCATCCAGACCTGCGTCAACGCGGCCGCCGGACCCGTCCACCTGGACATCTAGGAAGGGAAACACCATGACAGCCACCACGAACCGACCCACGACGACGCCCACCGGCGCCGGCTCCGTCGGTGCCGTTGCAGGCACTGCCGCGACGATCCGGCCCAGGAAGCCCGTCCTCGCTGCGTCCGGTGGTCCTCTGAAGCGTCCCAGCGCCGCTGCGCACCTGTCGGACGCCGACGTCGAGCGCCTCGGCCAGGAGCTCGACGCGATCCGAGACCGCATCATCGCCTCGCGCGGCGCCACGGACGCGGCCTACATCCGTCGCGTCATCCGCGTGCAGCGCACCCTCGAGGTCGCCGGTCGCGCCACCCTGCTGCTGTCACGGAAGAAGACGGCGTTCGTCGCCGGCACCGCGATGCTCTCGGTCGCGAAGATCCTCGAGAACATGGAGATCGGCCACAACGTCCTGCACGGGCAGTGGGACTGGATGCGCGACCCCGACATCCACTCCACCACCTGGGAGTGGGACTTCGTCACGCCCGCCGCCGCCTGGAAGCACACCCACAACGACCTGCACCACACGTGGACCAACGTGCTGGGCAAGGACAAGGACGTCGGCTACTCCATCCTGCGCATGGACGAGGACCAGCCGTGGCACCCCGGCAACCTCGGGAACCCGCTCTACAACATGATCCTCGCGCCGTTCTTCGAGTGGGGCATCGCCATCTACGACCTCGAGCTCGAGGCGGTCAAGGACGGCGAGAAGTCCAAGGAGGACCTCAAGAAGGACCTCAAGGCCGTCGGCCGCAAGGTGGTCCGCCAGTTCACCAAGGACTACGCCGCGACCCCCCTTGCCGCCGTCCCGTTCGGCTCGGGCAAGCAGGCCCTCCTCGGCACCTTCACCGCCAACGCGATCCGCAACGTGTGGGCCCACTCGGTCATCTTCTGCGGCCACTTCCCCGACGGTGTCGACACCTTCACCGAGGAGGAGATCGAGGGCGAGACCCGCGGCGACTGGTACATCCGCCAGATGCTCGGCTCGGCCAACATCTCCGGCAGCAAGCTCATGCACCTGATGACCGGCAACCTCAGCCACCAGATCGAGCACCACTGCTTCCCCGACCTGCCGAGCAACCGCTACCACGAGGTCGCCGTCGAGATGCGCGAGATCTGCCAGCGCTACGGCCTGCCCTACACGACCGGCCCGCTGCCGAAACAGGTCTACCAGGCCTGGGCCAAGGTCTTCCGCCTGGCGCTGCCGAACCGACCGAAGTCGCTGCCCAAGGACGGCGTGAATGCTGCCGTCCCGCCGCGCCGCGGCGCCGCCCTGCCGATGGTGGCGCGTGTCGGGTGACGCGGCGGCACGACCCGTGCCGACGGCCGCGTTCTTCGACCTCGACCGCACCCTCATCCGCGGGTCTGCCAACTACCCGCTCGCGATCGCTGCCTTCCGCGGCGGTCACGTGCCCTGGAAGGACCTCGTCAAGGACACCGCCAACGCGATCTCCTTCCACCGCAAGGGATCCACCGACGAGGGCTCGGAGGCGCTGCGCGAGCGCATCCTCCGGGCCGTCGCGGGCATCCCGCAGTCCGACATCATCCACCTGACCGACGCGATCGTGCCGGGCATCGTGCGCAAGGCGATCCCCACCTCGATGCGCCTGCTGGCGGAGGCGCGTGAGGTCGGGCACGACCGCATCGTCGTGTCGGCCTCTCCCATCGAGCTGGTCAGCCGCATCGCCACCGCGCTCGGGCTCGAGGGTGCTGTCGCCACGCGCAGCGAGCTCGACGACGAGGGCCGCTACACCGGCCACCTGACCGGTGAGTTCTGCTACGGCGCAGGCAAGGTCATCGAGATCGAGAAGCTCGCTGCCGAGCGGGGCTACGACCTCGACCGCAGCGTCGCCTACAGCGACTCGGTCAGCGACCTGCCCATGATGGAGCGGGTCGGCACCGCCGTCGCCGTCAACCCCGACGGTGAGCTGCGCGAGCTCGCCCGGGAGCGGGGCTGGCGCGTCGTCGAGGTGGGCCGCAAGCGCCACTGACGTCCACCGAGGACGTATGCCGTGTGCACCCTGACGCCCGGGGGGCCACATCCCCTTACGGCGGTCATGCCGGCCCGCCGGGTTCGGTCCGGTGACCTGTCAGCCGACCGGAGTCGGATCGCCGGACCGAAACCGGACAGCCCGCCACGTCCGAGAGATCACCAGGACGTGTGCAGCGGGCGCCCCTCGGCGAAGCCGGCCGTGCTCTGGAGGCCGACGACCGCCCGCTCGTGGAACTCCTCCATAGTGCGCGCACCGGCATACGTGCAGCTGCTGCGCAGGCCGGCGACGATCTCGTCGATGACGTCCTCGACCGACGGGCGCGAGGGGTCGACGTACATCCGGGCCGTGCTGATGCCCTCCTCGAAGAGCGCCTTGCGGGCGCGGTCGTACTCGGTGTCGGTGGCGGTCCGGTTGCGGACGGCCCGGCTGCTCGCCATGCCGAACGACTCCTTGTACTGCCGTCCGTCGTTGTCGGTGTAGAGGTCGCCGGGCGACTCGAGGGTCCCGGCGAACCACGACCCGATCATCACGTTGGAGGCGCCGGCGGCCAGGGCGAGGGCGACGTCGCGCGGGTGACGGACGCCTCCGTCGGCCCAGACGTGCTTGCCGAGCTCCCTTGCGGCCGTGGCACATTCGAGCACTGCCGAGAACTGCGGACGACCGACGGCGGTCATCATGCGGGTCGTGCACATGGCGCCCGGACCCACGCCGACCTTAACGATGTCGGCGCCGGCCTCGATGAGCTCTCGCGTGCCGGCGGCTGACACGACGTTGCCCGCGACCACCGGGACGCGCGGGTCGAGGGCGCGCACGGCCCGCAGCGCCTCGATCATCTTGTCCTGGTGCCCGTGCGCGGTGTCGATGACGAGCACGTCGGCGCCGGTGGCCAGCACCTCGGCAGCCTTGGCGGCGACGTCACCGTTGATGCCGACGGCCGCGGCGACGCGCAGCCTGCGGTCGTCGTCGACGGCGGGGTCGTAGAGGCCCGCGCGGATCGCGCCGCCGCGCGTGAGGATGCCGACGAGCTCACCGTGCTCGGAGACGACGGGCGCGACCTTGCGACGCGCCGCCGACAGCCGCTCGAAGGCCTCCTGCGGGTCGATGGAGTCGGGCAGCACGAGCATCTCCTCGTGCATGACGTCGTGAACCTGCGTGTAGCGGTCGACGCCGGTGAGGTCCTTCTCGGTGACGATGCCGACCGGCTTGGGCCCGTCGACGACGACGGCGGCGCCATGGGCACGCTTGCCGATGAGCACGAGGGCCTCCCCGGCGGTCACGTGGCGCTCCAGCGTGATCGCGGTGTCGTGCACGAGGTGGCGCTGCTTGACCCAGCCGACGACGTCGCGCACGACCTCGACGGGGATGTCCTGCGGGATGACGGCGATGCCGCCGCGGCGCGCGACCGTCTCGGCCATGCGGCGGCCGGCGATGGCCGTCATGTTGGCCACGACGAGCGGGATCGTGGTGCCCGACCCGTCGACGGTCGACAGGTCGACGTCGAGTCGGCTCGTCACGGACGAGCGGCTCGGGACCATGAAGACGTCGTCGTAGGTGAGGTCGAGCGAGGGCTGGAGGCCGTTGAGGAACTGCACGGTCACCAACTCTAGGCGCCCGCACGCACGCAGACCCCCACCGACGACGTATGCCGTCCACTGCCGGCCGAGACGGACCCGCCCTCGCGCTTCGCCCCCGGCGTAACCCGTTGACCTTGGTGCTGCAACGGCGTAATCCTGATTACATGATTACGAACGAAGCACTGGAGCGGGTGCGCGGCTGGTTCGTCGGCCGCCTGCCCGAGGAGTGGCGCGTCACGGCGCCCGAGATCACCGTCGACCGCGAGGAGATCACGGTCGTGCTCACGGTCGCCGACGTCGACCTGCCCGACGGGTCAAGCGACGCCGAGCGCGACGAGGCCCGCGCCGGACGCACCAAGGCCTTCCGCGAGGACACCCGCGGACGACGCATCGAGATCGCTCGCGAGGCCGAGCACCGCTTCGAGCGCAAGGTCTCCTGGGCCGTGCGCGTCGGCGACCGCACGGAGCTGTTCACCCACGTCGCCGCCCCGGCGATGACGCGGCTGCGCCAGCCCGAGCGGCTCGTGCTCGACACCCTGGTCGACGCAGGCGTCGCCCGGTCACGCGCCGAGGCCCTGGCCTGGTGCGTCAAGCTCGTCGGACAGCACGAGAGCGACTGGCTCGGGGAGCTGCGCGAAGCCATGTCGCACGTCGCCGACGTGCGCACCAAGGGACCGTCGGCCTGAGACGACGAACCACGGGCCTCAGGTGTCCGCGCGCCACCCGGCGACACGGCATACCTCGGGGTGGGCTCAGCCCTGCTGGTCGCCGTCCCGCTTGACCGCGGAGATCTCGAACTCGAGCGAGATCTTCTCGGACACGAGGACGCCACCGGCGTCGAGCGGCATGTTCCACTCGAGACCGAAGTCGCGGCGGTTGATCCGTCGCGACCCCTCGAAGCCCGCGCGCAGGGCGCCCTGCGCGTCGGCCTGGACACCCACGAGCTCGATCGGGATCGTGACCGGCTTGGTCACGTCGCGGATCGAGAGGTTGCCCGTGACCATGTAGGCGTTGTCCTCGACCTCTTCGATGCGCGTGCTCTCGAAGCGGATCTCGGGCCACTTCTCCGCGTCGAAGAAGTCGCCGCTGCGCAGGTGGTCGTCGCGCTGCTGGTTGCGCGTGTCGACGCTGGCGACCTTGAGGACCACCTCGGCGTAGGACTTCGACATGTCGTCGAGGTCGGCGTAGAAGCGGCCGGTCACGTCGTTGAACGAGCCACGCACCGTCGTGACCATCGCGTGGCGCGCAGAGAACCCGATACGGGTGTGGGCCGGGTCGAAGTCCCAGTCCCCGCTGAGCGCGGATCCGTGGTCGGTCATGATCTCTCCCCTGCGGGTCGGTTGATGAGTCGCGGCATCCTCTCACGACCGGGATGCTTGAATCCTTCACTTCCCGCGAGGTGATCGCAAGTACGCCTGGCTCGCGGCCCCCGAACGGCCGTCCTGCCCATACCCCGTCACGGGTCGCCGCCCGCGGCGGCACCACCGCAGACGGTTTGCGGGATCGGCGCAGCGGTCGGCTATAGTTCCACTCGTTGTCCCGGCCAGGTAGCTCAGTTGGTACGAGCGTCCGACTGAAAATCGGAAGGTCGGCGGTTCGACCCCGCCCCTGGCCACAACACATGGAACCGCCGTCCGGACCCGTCCGGACGGCGGTTTCGTCATCTCCCGCGCTGGCCGTGCGATGTGGCGGGCGGGTGCGCGTAGCGGGCCGGCACGATGCCGCCCCGCGGGCCGTCCTCGACGTACTGGACCTTCATCCAGGCGATGTCCTCGCCACGGACGGAGATGAACGACCAGGTCGGCAACATGACGTTCTGGTCCTGCCCCGGACGGCGGTACTGCAGGCGCGGCTGCTCCAGGACGAGCTCGCGGTTCTCGAGCCTCTGGTCGGGCGTGTAGTCCCCCACGAATCCCCACACCTCCGTCCCGTCCTTGAGGCGCAGGTGGACCCACGGCGTGGCGCCCTCCGGACGGTGCTGCCGGAAGAGGGCGAACCAGACGCTCCCCGGCACGATGCGTCCCGGCGCCGAGCGGCGCAGCAGCCAGTCCGCCAGCAGCGACAGCCCGAGCGAGATGCCGACGAAGACGAGCACGCTCGCCGTCACCTGTCCCAAGTGGGCCGACACGTAGGCCTGTCCGTCGGTCAGCCACCGGCTGCTGTCGACCACCCACGTCGCGCCGAGCGCCTGCGCCACCGCGAGGACCGAGAGCCCTCCGAGGCTGAACAGCATGCTGGTCAGGGCGATCCGGCTCGCCTCGCGAAAGGCGGTCTCCTCGATGAAGGGACGCCGACGCTCGCGCAGCAGCTCGAAGGCGAGACCCGGAGCGATGAACGCCAGAAAGACGAGGATCGCGCCGAGCGTCTCGGGGACCATGTCGCGTCAGTCGTCGGTCGTGCCGCCGGCGGAGGAACCGCCCCCGCCGCCCGAGTCGATGCCCTCGACGTCCGGGCGGCGCGTGCCCCACGACGTCGAGAACTCGTCGAGGTCGCGGGACAGCTCGGCATCGTCCTCGCTGGGCTCGTCGGCCACCTGCTGCTCCTGCTGGGCGGCGGCCACTCGCTGCTCTGCCGTCTGCGCGGCCTCCACGGCGTCCTTCGTGGCCTCGCGGGCCTGTCGAAGCGCGTCGCTCGCCGACCCTTGGTGCTGCTCGGTCATCGGGTCCCCCCTTCTCGCGCTGCTCCTTCCACCATCGTCCTCCCGTCCCGTGACGTCGGTGGCGAAATGCGGACGGATGCCACGAGACGGGTGCTGGGGCCCACCGGGTCGGACGCGGGACCGACTCGGGGCACGCATCGCCGGCCGGCCGGCCGGCCGCTGCCAACGTTGGACAGCGCGCCGACGCGAAAGCCGACACCGACCTAGGGTTGTCCACATGGACGTCGGCCCCGCGCTCGCCACGGTCAGCACCGTCCCGACGATCCTCGAGGGTCTGCGCGCTGGTCGCCTCCTGGCTGACGCGGCCGCTGCCGACTCTGATGAGACCACAGTTGCCCTGCTCTCGTGCGAGGCGCGCACGGGTGACCCGCTCACCGCCATCGCTGCCGTACAGGCGCTGGGCGCCACCGGCGCCTGGTCAGCAGCGCGAGCCCTCAGCGACCTGCTCACCGATGAGCGTCGCTTCGTCGCCGAGCACGGCATCGATGCGCTGCGGCACGTGCCGCTCGACGACGCGGCCCTCCCCGTCCTCGTGGGCGCCTGCCACGACGGCGGCTTCACCGGGATGCTGGCCCAGCGCACCCTCGAACGGTGGGCCACTGCCGCTCCGGACCAGGTGCGTGCGGCCCTCAGCGGCGCACTGCCAGGTGCCGTCGACACAACAGCCCGCGCGCGCCTGGTCGAGACGCTCGGGCTGGTGCCCGGCGCGGCCTCGACGCAGGTGCTGCTCGACCTCGCCGGCAACGACGCGGAGCCCCTCGCCGTCCGCACCACGGCGCTCGCCGCCCTGGGCGCCGGTCCGGCAGCCCACCGCAGCGCGGAGCAGCTTCTCGTCGCCCTGACCCGCACCGTCGGCCCGCTGGCCCGCACCGCCAGACTCGCCCTGCACGACCTCTCCGTGGCACCGAGAGGGCCATCGCCGACGGCTTCGAGACCTGCGGCCGCTCCCCCGGCGGCACCCGGACGCGCCGGCCTCACGATCGCCCAGCTCTTCCTGCACTCCGACATCGACGGCCAGCTCAACCACTCGGGGCGTGGCGACACGGGCGGCATCGCCACGCTGCTCGTCCACCTCGGTGACGCGCTGCTGCGGCAGCCGGGCGTCGGGCGTGTCATCACCATCTCGGGTGGCACCCCCGACCCCACGCACTTCCCCCTCGGGCGCGGTGGACCGACCGCCGGCCAGGCCCCCTCCTCCGGCCTGCTCGCGGCCGGCCACCACTACGCCCACGTGCCACGCTCGGGTGCAGCCCTCGGCGTCTCGCAGGCCTGGCCGACGCGCGTGGCGACACGACGCGGCATACGCAGGATCCTGCGGGCCGCAGGGCACGTCGACGCCATCCACCTGCGCATGGCCGACGTCGGGTCGATGGCTGCGGCCGAGGTGGCGGCCGAGCTCGGCATCCCGGTCGTGCTCACCCTGGCCCCCGACCCCCACGCCCTCATCGAGGCGCGCAACACGGCGGGGACCCTGACGCGCACGACGTTCGGCGAGGCCGACCTCGTCGAGCACCTGTGGTTCCGCGACCGCCTCCTGCTCGACCTGGCCGGCCAGGCCGATCACCTCGTGCTCTTCCCGCGGCCCGACGTCGAGCGCGACCTGCACCGCTTCCTCGGGCTCGACCTCACGGCGCAGCAGGCCACGGTCGTCGGCGAGGGGATCGACGTCTCGGCGCTCGAGGGCGTCGTCCGGGAGGTGCGCGACGACACGGTGCGCGGTCCCGCCGTCTCGACCGCCGTCCAGGAGCTCCAAAGTCTCCTGGAGACGCTCCCCGCCGAACGTCGCGACCTACCCGTCGTCGTGTCGGTCGGCCGCCTCAACGCGGTCAAGGGGATGGCCACCCTCGTGCGTGCCTGGCGGGAGGACCCCGACCTGGCCGCACGCTGCAACGTGCTCGTCGTCGGCGGCGACCTGGACGAGCCGAACGACGACGAGGCGGCCGAGCTGGCCCGCATCCACGCCGTCGTCCCGGCCGACGACGCGGCCTCGGCAGGGCTGCTGCTCGCCGGCCACCGCCCCAACGCCACCGCGACCGCCTGGCTCGCGGCCCTGGGCGTCGCTGCCGCCCCCCGGAGCCCGCGCGGCGTCTACGTGAGCGCCAGCCTCAAGGAGGAGTTCGGCATCGCCATCCTCGAGGCCATGGCGGCCGGACTGGTCGTCGTCGCACCCGCGGGCGGCGGCCCGGCGACCTATGTCGCCCATGGCGAGACCGGCATCCTCACCGACACCACCAGCGCGCCGTCCGTCGCCGCCGCCACCCGGGCGGCGCTCGACCTGGCCGCCTCGCCGGACGCCCCGGCGCGGGTGCGGCAGGCTCAGGACATGATCCACGCGAGGTTCGGCATCGACACCATGGCCGCGGAGCTCACCGCCGTCTACGCCCGACGCGGCTCCCGGACCGTGCCCGGTGACCTATCATCGCCCGTCGCCGAGGAGGGGGCGTCGTGACGCTGCTCGTCATCAGTCCCGACTACGCCTCGCACCTCTATCCGCTCGCCACCCTCGCCACCGCGTGGCGCGACGCAGGTGAGCGCGTCGTCGTCGCCACCGGCCCCGCGACCGACACCCTCGTGCGCCAGTTCGGCTTCACCCGCGAGCACCTGCAGCTCGGCCGCGGCTCGAACCCCGGCGTCATCCGCGCCGAGGAGCAGCCCGCCGGTGAGGACGACTCTCTCCGTGGCTTCTTCGAGGCGACACGCGTGGGCGCCGTCGAGACGCTCGCCTACCAGGCCCGCGCTCGCGGCGACGACCTGCTCTGGAACGCCGTGGGCGTCGCCCGCGCGGTGCACGACGTCGTTGAGCGGGTGCGCCCCGACGCGATCATCGTCGACCACCTCGCCTTCGGCGCCCGGCTCGGACTCGCGAGCAGCGGCATCAGCCACGCCGACGTCGTCCTCGGCCACCCTTCGGCGCTGACGCTCGGTGACGAGGTCTACGGCTACCCACCTTCGTGGCCGCGTGCCTTCGAGCCCGACCCCGTCGCGCTCGAGGAGCTGCGGCAGCTGTCCGAGCAGGTGCGTGACGAGTTCACCTCGCAGTGGAACTCCGCTCTGGCACAGCTGAACCCGGATGCGACGCCCAGTGCCGACGCGTTCGCCGAGACCGGCGACGTCCTCCTGCTCAACTACCCCGAGGAGCTGCACGAGTCGCACCGCACGGCACTGCTGCCGCGCCACACCTTCCTCGGGTCGGCAGTGCGCGAGGAGGCGCCCGACGAGCAGGTCGAGTCCTGGCTGGCGAGCGGCGACGGGCCGGTCGTCTACGTCAGCCTCGGCAGCTTCCTCTCGGCCCGCTCCGACCTGCTCGCGCGGATCGTCGACGCGCTGCGCGGCCTCGACGTGCGCGTCGCCCTCGCCAACGGCTCGACCCCCCGGTCGCTGCTCGGGCCCGTGCCGGACTCGTGGCTGGTGCGCGAGATGCTCCCGCAGGTCACGCTCCTGGGGCACGCGTCGCTCGCCGTCTCGCACGGCGGCAACAACAGCGTCACCGAGGCCCTGACCGCGGGCGTGCCGCTGCTCCTGCTCCCCCTGTCGACCGACCAGTTCGCGGGGGGCGCCGCCGTCGAGCGGCGCGGGCTCGGCGAGGTGCTCGACCCCAACCGGGTCGACGCCTCCGAGCTGCGCGCGGCGGCCGAGCGACTGCTCGGCGCCGGGCCGGACCACGCCGACCGCACAGCCGAGCTCACCCGTCTCAGCGCGTCCCTGCGCGAGCGTCCGGGTCCTCACCGGGCGCGGGCTGCCTTGTCGGACATGGTGGTTCGTCCACTCGACTGATGCCGTATGCCGTGTGTCGAGGTCCGCGCCCGCGCCTCGGTTCGCGGGACAGCAGTTCAGACCAGCGGGGCGCAGTCGGTCTCAGCGGTGGCGGGGCCGGCGCCAGCGACCGGCTGCGATCTGGTCACCGCCGACCCACACGCCGCCCACGTCGGAAGAGGTGCCGAGGGCGAAGACCTTGGACAGCGCATCGTCGGCGGACGCGGCATTGGCCAGGCCGACGGCCAGCGGGTCGCCGGGCTCGGGCAGCACCCAGATGGCGTCGAACTGCCGCCCCACCGACAGCACACCCACCTCGTCGGCCATCCCCAGGGCGTCCGCGCCGGCGGCCGTGGACAGCCAGAGCAGGTGCGCCGAGGTGAGCGGCATGCCCTGCTCGCCGAGCAGCTGCTGCGCGAAGTAGGCCTGGAGGCCCTCTTTGAAGAGTGAGAAGCCGGTGCCCGCGCCGACGTCGGAGCCGAGGGCCACCCGCACCCCGGCCTCGACGTGCCGACGCAGGGGGAACAGGCCGCTACCGAGGGCCGCGTTGCTCGTGGGGCAGTGCGCGACCGCCGTCCCACGCGCCGCGAGGGTCGCCAGCTCCCGGTCGGTCGGGTGCACGTCGTGGGCCAGCACCGACCGGGGGGTGAGCAGGCCGCGCCGGTCGTAGGTGTCGACGTAGGCTTCGCCGTCGAAAAGGCTTGCGACCTCACGGATCTCGTGGACGTTCTCGTTGACGTGCGAGGTGAAGAACGCACCAGGTACCTCTGCGAGGGTCTGAGCGCAGGACTCGAGGAGAGCGTCGCTCGCCGACAGAGAGAAGCGCGGCGTCACGGCATACCGAAGGCGTCCTTTGCCGTGCCAACGGCCGGCGAGCTCGCATGACTCCACCCGGGCGCGCTCCGGTGTGGTGAGGAGAGATTCGGGCAGGAGGCGGTCGGACGTGACGAGCCCCGTCGTCACGCGCAAACCCCACTGGTCGGCCGCCTCGAACATCGCGTCGACCGCTCCGGCGAAGTGCGCCCCGAAGACGAGAGCGGTCGTCGTGCCGGCGTCGACGAGTCCGGCCACGAAGTCGTGCGCCACCCCGCGCGCGTGGTCGACGTCGGCCAGGCGCATCTCCTCCGGGAGCGCGCACTGGTCGAGCCAGTCGAGCAGCGGCAGACCGAGTCCCCCGATGATGCGCACCTGCGGGAAGTGGACGTGGGTGTCGACCATCCCCGGCAACAGGACGCCCTCGCGCAGGTCGAGGACCGGCTCGTCCGGGTGCGCCGGCCGCAGGGTCTCGAACGGTCCACGCGCGACGATGACGCCCTGCTCGACGAGGAGCCCGCAGTCCTCGTCAGAGCGCAGGCGGCCGCCGGTGAAGGGGCTGGCCGGTGTGTCGAGGACGGATGCACGGAAGAGTGTCACGAGGGCGCGTCCTGAACGGCCTGCTCGCGGTCGAAGGTGGCGAGCAGGTCAGCGGCGACGGCGACGGCGATCACGGCCGGGCTCTTGCCGGCGAGGCCGGGCAGACCGATGGGCGACCGGATTCGACGCAGCGCGTCCGGCGAATGTCCTTCTGCCGCAAGGCGTTGCTCGAAGCGGCGCCACTTGGCGGACGACCCGATCAGGCCGATCGACCCGAGGTGGGAGCACCGCAGGGCGGCGTCGCACAGGGCGACGTCCTCGGCGTGGTCGTGGGTCATGACGAGCACGTGGGTGCCGCGCGGGACCTCCCCGAGCACCAGCTCGGGGACCGGTGCATGGTGGAGGTGGATGCGCGCCACGGCGTCGTCCAGACCCGCGAGGTGCTCCGGCTCGAAACGGTCTTTGCGGCCGTCGACGAGGTGCAGCTCGAGGTCGTGGCGGCTGAGGATGCGTGCCAGCTCGGTCCCGACGTGGCCGAGACCGAAGACGGCGACCGAGGGCACGACGGCGAGCGGCTCGAGCAGGACGGACACCTCGCCGCCGCAGCACTGCTGACCGTGCTCGACGGGCGCGTGCTCGTTGAGCGACAGCGACAGCTGGGTCGGCACGGCAGCGACGGCGCCGCCCTCTGCGCCGGACCGCCCGAGCCGCCCGAGCAGCTCTCGGGCACGGGCGACGGCGGTCGCCTCGAGGTTGCCTCCCCCGATGCTGCCCCACGTGCGCTCGGCGGAGACGACCATCTTGGCGCCGGCCTCCCGAGGCGCGTGCCCTCGCACCGACACGAGAGTGACGAGGACGCCGGGCACCCGATCCGTGCGGAGCTGCTCGACCGCCGCGAGCCAGTGCACGTCAGCCTCTCCCACCGGACGACGGTGCGGCCTGCGCGACCTGCCCGACCCGCTCGTCCTGCGCAACCTGCTCGGAGCGCGGCTGCAACGGCCGGGCGCCGGCTCCGGGTTGCTCCGGGACGACGCAGACGCCCTCGAGCACCGGCACCGTGTGCGGGGGCTGCTCGCCGCCGCGGGCCTGGCGCACGGACCAGAAGACCGCCTCGGGGGTCGCCGGCGACGCGAGGTCGACGACCGTGCCGGCCGGACCGAACGCGGACGCGGCCTGGCGCAGCGCCTCTCGCACCGAGATCGCGAGCATGAGCGGCGGCTCGCCGACGGCCTTGGAGCCGTAGACGACGCCGTCCTCGTGGGCGCGCTCGAGCAGCGCCACGTTGAAGACGTCGGGCATCTCGGAGAGGCTCGGCAGCTTGTAGGTGCTGGCCGACGCGGTGGCGAGCCGTCCCCTCGTCGGCCCCCCCGACTCGTCCCAGCGCAGGTCCTCGAGGGTGAGCCAGCCGGCGCCCTGCACGAAGCCACCCTCGACCTGGCCGATGTCGATGAGCGGGGACAACGAGTCACCGACGTCGTGCACGATGTCGACGCGCAGCAGCCGGTAGGCACCGGTGAAGCCGTCCACCTCGACCTCGGTCGCGGCGGCGCCGTAGGAGAAGTACTTGAAGGGCGAGCCCTCCATCGCGGCGGAGTCCCAGTGCAGCCCCTCGGTCCGGTAGAAGCCGGCCGCCCAGAGCTGGACCCGCTGGACGTAGGCCTCGGCCACCAGGTCGGCCCAGGCGACCGACTGGTCCTCGCCGGGACCTCGCACGAACCCACCGCTGAAGTGCAGCTCGTCGGGCGGCACACCGAGCCGAGCCGACGCGACGACCCGCAGTCGCCCGACGACCTGCTCGCAGGCGTTCTTGACCGCTGCGCCGTTGAGGTCGGCGCCCGAGCTGGCCGCGGTCGCCGACGTGTTGGGCACCTTGTCGGTGCGCGTGGGCGCGAGGCGCACGGACTCGAGCGGCACGCCGAGCGAGGTGGCGGCGACCTGCAGCATCTTGGTGTGCAGGCCCTGGCCCATCTCGGTGCCGCCGTGGTTGACGAGCACCGAGCCGTCCTTGTAGACGTGCACGAGCGCGCCGGCCTGGTTGAAGGCCGTGAAGTTGAAGGAGATCCCGAACTTCACGGGAGTGATCGCCAACGCGCGCTTCGTGTGCGGGTGGCTCGCGTTGTAGGCGGCGATCTGCGCCGAGCGCTGCGCCACGTCGCCGGTGCTGAGCACCTGCTCCCAGCACGCGATCGCGCGCTCCGCGTGTCGCACGGGCTGCCCGTACGGCGTCTCCTGGCCCGAGGCGTAGAAGTTGCGGCGTCGCAGGACGGCGGGGTCGATTCCGAGGCGCGGCGCGCACCTGCCGATGACGTCCTCGATGACGAGCATCCCCTGGGGTCCGCCGAAACCGCGGAAGGCGGTCTGGGACGTCTTGTGCGTCAAGGCGACCCGTCCGTTGACCCGGACGTCGGGGATCCAGTACGCGTTGTCGACGTGGCACAGGGCCCGGGCGAGCACGGGCTCGGAGAGGTCGAGGCTCCACCCGCCGTCCGACGTCAGCGTCGCGTCGAGCGCGAGCAGCCGACCGTCGGCGTCGAAGCCGGCACGCCACTGGGCGTGGAAGCCGTGGCGCTTGCCCGTCAGGGTGAGGTCCTGGCTGCGGGTGAGCCTGAGGCGCACCGGCCGGCCGGTCAGGCTCGCTCCGAGGGCGGCCACGGCGGCATACCCGTGCGGCTGCATCTCCTTGCCCCCGAAGCCTCCTCCCATCCGCAGGCACTGCACGGTCACGGCGTGGCTCGACAGTCCGAGCACGTGCGCGACGATCTCCTGGGTCTCGCTGGGGTGCTGGGTGCTGCTCTGGACGAAGACCTGGCCGGCCTCGTCGACGTGGGCGACGGCGCACTGCGTCTCGAGGTAGAAGTGCTCCTGCCCGGCGAGGTCGAGCTCGCCGCTGAAGACGTGCGGAGCGCCGGCGAGGGCGTGGTCCACGTCGCCGCGCTCGAGCCTCGGCGCGCCGCCCTGGAAGGAGTCGCGCTCGATCGCCTCGCGCACCGTGATGATCGCGGGCAGCGGCTCGTAGTCGACCTCGACGGCCAGCGACCCCAGCCGGGCCGCCTCGAGCGTCTCGCCGAGCACCCAGCACACGGCCTGCCCGAAGAACATCACCTCGGACGGGAAGAGCGGCTCGTCGCCCTTGACCCCGCCGTCGTTGACCCCGGGCACGTCGGCGGCCGTGAGCACCCGGACGACTCCGGGGACGCCCAGGGCGGGCCCCGTGTGCAGCCGGGTGACCTTCGCGTGCGCGTGCGGCGCCTGGACGGGATGCGCATGGAGTATGCCGCGGGTGCGCACCGTGAGGTCGTCGGTGTAGAGCGCCACGCCCGTCACATGCAGGCCGGCCGACTCGTGCGGGATGGCTTGTCCGACCACGGGGTCGGCGGGTCGGAGCGAGAGCTCACTCATGCGTGGCTCCTACAGCGTCCGCGGCGGTCTCCGCGTGCAGGCGCTGCAGGGCGGTGCCGAGCACCGCTCGGCGGTAGGCGGCGCTGGCCCGGTGGTCGTCGAGGGGCGTGCCCTCGGTCTCCATGACCTCGGACGCCGTCTGCACCGTGTCAGCGGACCAGGCGCGTCCCTCGAGGGCCGCCTCGGTGGCCAGGGCGCGCACCGGGGTGGCCGCCACGCCGCCCAGCCCGATGCGGGCCCGCTGCACCACGCCGTCGACGACGTCGAGGGCGAAGGCGACGGCGACGCTGGAGATGTCGTCGAAGCGGCGCTTGGCGATCTTGTGGAAGGCCGTCGTGCCGGCGAGCGGGAGGGGGATGCGGACCGCCCGGACCAGCTCGTCGGCTCGCCGGACGCTCTGCCGGTAGCCGGTGAAGTAGTCCGCCATCGCGACCTCCCGCTCCCCCTCGGCGCCGACGAGCACGACCACGGCCTCCAGAGCGAGCAGCGCCGGAGGCAGGTCACCGATGGGTGAGCCGGTGCCGATGTTGCCGCCGATGGTCGCCCCGTTGCGGATCAGCCGGGAGGCGAACTGGGGGAAGACCTCGTCCAGCAGCGGGACCCGTCCCGCCAGGGCGCGCTCGACCTCGGTGAGGGTCAGGGCCGCGCCGATCTCGACGGCATCCGTCGTGACCGTGAGCCCGCGCAGCTCCGGCAGCCGGTCGATCCCGATGACGAACGGCGACCGGGCGCCGCGCAGGTTCACCTCGACTCCGCGGTCGGTCGACCCGGCGACGAGCACGGCCTCGGGGTGCTCGGCGAGCAGCGCGAGTGCCTCGGCGAGGTCCGCGGGCCGGGCGTAGGTGCCGCTCCGCCCCTCGAGCCGGGTCGCGGTCGCCTCGGGAGGCGACCCCGCGCGTCGCACGGCCAGGGGGTCGTCGGCGCGCGGCTCACCCAGGGCCCACGCCGCGTCGCGGATGGGACGGTAGCCGGTGCAGCGGCACAGGTTGCCCGACAGTGCCTCGAGGTCGAAGCCGTTGGGGCCGCAGGCCTGCAGCGCGTGAGCCCCCGGTCCGGCGGGCCGGGCCGCTGCCACGCGGCCGTCACGGTAGTACTCGGCAGCCATCGAGCAGACGAAGCCGGGCGTGCAGTAGCCGCACTGCGACCCGCCGCGGACGGCCATCTCGTGCTGCACGGGGTGCAGCCGGGTGGGGGTGCCGAGTCCCTCCGCGGTGACGACCTCCTGCCCGTCGAGGGCTGCGGCCGGGACGAGGCAGGCGTTGAGCGCGGTCCACTCGGTGCCCGTGGCGCCGTCCGACCGGGCGACGAGGACTGCGCAGGCACCGCACTCACCCTCGGCGCAGCCCTCCTTGGCGCCCGTCAGGCCTTGGCCGCGCAGCCAGTCCAGGGCGTTGGTCGCCGGCTCGACCCCGGACAGGCTGCGGTCGGCGCCGTTGACCCTCACCGTGTGGTGCTGCGCCGTGTGCGGCTGCTCCGCCGTCATCCGATCGTCCCGTGGTCCACGGCACCATGATGCACTGCGGGGCGCTCGCTGCCGCCGCCCTCGCCCAGCGGCGGACGCGCGGCACGCTCGGCGGTCAACGCAGCGGCGCCCCGAACCACCCCTCGGCCGGCAGGTCGAGGGTGTGGGCGCCGCGCTCGGCCTTGGTGGCGAGGTAGTGCGCGTTGGCGTCGGAGAGGTGCACGCCCGTGGGCACCCGTCGGGCCACGGTCACCCCGAGCCGTCGCAGCTGCTCGGCCTTGTCGGGGTTGTTGCTGAGCAGCGAGACCCGGCTGACGCCGAGCGCCATGAGCATCTGGGCAGCCACGGTGTAGTCGCGCTCGTCCTCGCCGTAGCCGAGGGCGAGGTTGGCCTCGTAGGTGTCGAGCCCGCGGTCCTGGAGCACGTATGCGTCGAGCTTGGGATAGAGGCCGATGCCGCGCCCCTCCTGCCGCAGGTAGAGCAGGAAACCGCCTGAGGCGTCGAGTCGTTCGACGGACTCGCGCAGCTGGGCGCCGCAGTCGCAGCGGCGGCTGCCGAAGACGTCGCCGGTCAGGCACTCGCTGTGCAGCCGCGTCGGCGTCGGACCGTCCTGCCCCTCCGTGGGCTGCGGCACGGCGGCGCGGTCACCGAGGCCGAGCGCGAGGTGCTCGCGCCCGTCGGCGAGACCGTCGAAGGTGAAGACCCTTGCGGTGGTGGCGAACCCGTCGGCGAAGCCGACCGGGACGAGCACCTGGGTGCGGATCCGGGCTTCCTTGGGAGCGCCCCGTTGCGGTGTCGGCTCCCCAGCCACGTCCTTCTGCCTCCCGCCCGTCATGGCGCCTCCCGGAAGCGGGACGACAGGGCATAGCGCAGGAGCACGACGTCGCCGATCTGGCGCACCTCGGCGAGGGTCGCACGACGTCCCGGGTGCCAGGGGTAGCGCCCGTCCCCCACGAAACGGCACGCCTTGGAGTCCCCGACGAAGAAGGGCGCGACGACGAGCTGGAGCTCGTCGGCGAGGTCGTCGGTCAACATCTGCGTGTGGACGGAGCCCCCACCCTCGACCATGAGCCGATCGATCCCGCGCTCGCCCAGGTCCTCGCACACGCGCCGCATCGTCGGCGGCTGGCCGGCATCGACGACGGTCGCGACGGTCGCGAGCCGCTCCCGCGCCGCGGGAACCGCACTGCTGGGGCAGTAGACGAGCTTGTCCGCTCCGTCGGATGCGAAGAAGGCTGCGGCACAGTCGATCTCGAGGTCGCGCGTCACCGTCACCTTCACGGGAGACGCCGGGAGTCCCCTGGCCACTCGCGCGGCACGCCGTTCCTGAGACCGGACGAGCAGGTGCGGGTCGTCCCGACGGATGGTGACCGCCCCGACGAGGATCGCGTCGCTCGCAGCGCGCTCGGCGTCGACCCGGTCGAAGTCGGCGTCGTTGGACAGCAGCAGCCGGTCCGTGGTCCCACCACTGAGGTAGCCGTCGATCGACATGCCGCAGCTGAGCAGGGTGTAGGGGCGGTCAGCCACGGGCGGCACCTCCGACCGGCACGAGGCGCTCCGCCCTGGAGCGCGCCGCCCGGGAGCGATCCCTGCGCGACAGGACAACGACCGCCGCACCCGGGAGGCTGGACACGAGCGCCATGACGCCGTAGACCACCGCGGTGGTCACTCCCCCGGCGGCGCCTAGGCCCGCGGCGCCGAACACCCACGCGGCAGCCCCCTCCCGGGGCCCCCAGCCGGCGACGTTGAGGGGGATCCCCATGGCGACGAGCACGACGAGGGCCAGCGGCAGCAGCTGGGTGACCGGGGCCGTGACGCCCGCAGCGCGTGCGGCGACGACGAAGGTGGCGGCGTGCCCGAGCACCACGACCGTGGAGCTGCCAACGACCCCCGGCCACGTATGCCGTGCGAGCAGTCCCGCGCGGAGGTCGGCTCCCGCTGTGCGGAGCAGACGGACGGTCCTGTCGGCGGCGCGGTGGTGCCCCCGGCGAGCAGCGGCCCAGGCCCACGCGCACACGCTGGCCAGGACGAGCCCGAGAGCCCCGACGACGA
This sequence comes from Terrabacter carboxydivorans, assembly GCF_039532035.1. Taxonomy (NCBI): domain Bacteria; kingdom Bacillati; phylum Actinomycetota; class Actinomycetes; order Micrococcales; family Intrasporangiaceae; genus Terrabacter; species Terrabacter carboxydivorans. Next base: position 49,350 of record NZ_BAAARE010000022.1, read on the forward strand.
GCGCGACGACGCTGAGCACCTCTGTCGGCTCAGGGAGTCCGGGCGTGCGTCCGGCCGCCACGGGCACGACGAGCAGCACGCCGGCCGTGAGGACGGCAAGGACCACCTGCCCCGCCGTGCGCTCCCAGACGACGGAGCGCAGGCCGCGACCGAGGTCGCCTCCGGAGCGGCCGTGGCGCACGCCGCGGTCCACGTCACCGAGCACGCCTCCCGGGAGGGTCACGTTGAGGAGCTGCGAGCGGTAGGACGCCGCGACGGCCGCGGGCAGGCTCAGCCGTGCACCGAGGCCGCGGGCCACGAGGACCCAGCGCCAGGCCCCGCACACCGTGGTCAGGACTGCGATGGCGGCGGCAGCCGCGACCGAAGGCGCGTCGAGACGGTGCAGTGCGTCGAGGAACGGTCCGGCTCCGAGGCGTTGCACGAGCAGCGCGACGATGCACAGGCCCACCAGCGGGCTCACCCATGACCGGTCGCGCTGCATCTGCTCCGCCCCTCTCTGCGATGACCCCGATGGTGACGACGTGCGCCGTCACGGTCGGGTTCAGGCGTCCCGTACCCCGGCGAGCGCGGCCGAGACCTGCTCCGCCGTCCGTGACCACGGCGCCAGGTCGAGCCGGCGCCGCGCGGCTCGACGGCGCAGCCGGCCGCGCAGCCCCCCGTCGCCCAGCCAGGAGCGGAGGGCGTCCGTCAGCGCTTCGGGACACCCGGCCGGGACGAGCAGGCCCGGTGGCCCGTCGTCGGTGTCGCCCAGCGCCTCGGACACGCCGCCGACGGCGGTGGCCACCACCGGCAGGGCGTGCGCCAGCGCCTCGGTGACGACCATCCCGTAGGTCTCGACGTGCGAGGGCAGCACGAGCAGGTCGGAGCCGGCATACGCCCGCTCGAGGTCGGCGCCGTGCAGGGGGCCGACCAGGTGCACCCGCTCCTCGAGACCACTCCGCGAGAGCTCCCGGCGCAGACCGGCGACGACGTCGGGCTCACGGTCGAGCGACCCGGCCACGGTGCATGACCACGACAGGTCGGCCACGAGCGCGAGGGCCGCGACGAGGTCGGCGTGCCCCTTGTGGGCGGTGACCGCGGCGACGCACAGCAGACGGCCGCCCTCGGGGGTGCCGAGCGCCGGCGACGCCCGTCCGACTCCCGGACGTGCCACCTGCACGGTGTCCGGATCGAGGGCGTAGGCGTCGAACAAGGCCCGACGCGTCCAGTCGCTCGTCGCGACGACGAGTGACGCCGCATTCAGGACCCGCCGTTCCTGCCGTGCCGCAGCAGGATCCGCCAGACCGAGCGGCAGGTGCACGAGCACCACGAGCCGCAGACGCGCCGCGGCCGGCACGAGGACGTCGGCGGCGCAGCACCCCACGAGCCCGTCGACGAGCAGCAGCCCGTGCGGCGGCACGTCGGCCACGACGGCGGCGAGGCGCTCGAGCGAGCCGGCGTCCGGGTGGGGCCACGTGCCCGCCACGGGGTGCTCGTCGACCGCCCAGCCGGTCTTGCGCAGCCCGTCGAGCAGGTGCCGGTCGTAGGCGTTGCCCCCGCTCACGAGGTCGGGGTCGTCGATCCCGGCCGGGACGACAGCGTGGACCTCCCTCAGAGGTCGCACTCGTAGGTCGCCCACGCGACGTGCGACTCGTGGAGGGTGACCGCGAGCGCCGTGACGCGCTCGGTCGCGGCGCCGAGCTCGCCGCCGCGCAGCCGTCCGGCGACGGCGTCGGCGACGTGGCGAGCCAGGACCTCGGTCGTGGTGTTGACCCCGGCGAAGGCCGGCTCGTCGTCGAGGTTGCGGTAGCCGAGGGCCCCCACGACCTCGTGCACGTGCTCCGTCGCGAGCCCGGTGTCGACGAGGATGCCGTCGTCGTCGAGCTCCGGGCCCCGGAAGGTCACATCGACGACGAACGTCGCGCCGTGCAGCCGCTGGGCCGGGCCGAAGACCTCCCCACGGAAGCTGTGGGCGATCATCATGTGGTCCCGCACGGTCACGCTGAACATCGGCTCTCCGCTTCAGTGGGTCGGGTCGGTGGGAGGTCGGTAGGAGATGGTGTGGCAGACGGCCCTCAGCGAGCCGTCCGCGAGCCGGGGCATGACCTCGGGCAGCTCCTCGAACGGCGAGTCGCCGGTGAGGAGGGCGTCGAAGGCGTCGTCGCGCAGCAGCTCGAGGGCCAGCGCCAGCCTCTGCGCATACGTGTAGCGCGAACGCCGCGCTGCCGCAACGGAACCCACCTGGCTGGCCCGGATGCGCAGGCGCGACGAGTGGAACGAGCCTCCGAGGGCCAGCTCGACCGTCGAGTCGCCGTACCAGCTGAGGTCGAGCACCGTCGCCTCGGGCGCCAGCAGGTCGAGCGAGAGCTGTAGACCGGCGCCGGTCGCGCTCGTGTGGACGACGAGGTCGTGGTCCCCGCGACCCTCCCCGACCCCGTCGGGCCGGGCGAAGGCGACGCCGAGACGGGCCGCCACCTCGGCGCGGCCCGGGTCCACGTCGACGAGCGTCACCCGACATCCCGGGATCCCTGCGAGCAGTCGAGCCACGCAACAGCCCACCATCCCGGCGCCCACCACGGCGACCCGGTCACCGACGCGCGGCGCCGCGTCCCAGAGCGCGTTGACAGCCGTCTCGACCGTGCCGGCGAGCACGGCCCGCCGGGGCGGCACGCCGTCGGGGACGGCCACCACCGACCCGACGGGGACGACGTAGGCCGTCTGGTGCGGGTGGAGGCAGAAGACGGTGCGACCGAGCAGGTCCGGCGGCCCCTCCTCGACCGTGCCGACGGCGAGGTAGCCGTACTTCACCGGGGCCGGGAAGTCGCCCTCCTGGTGCGGCGCCCGCATGACGGATTTCTGGTCCTCGGGGACGCCGCCGCGGAAGACGATGGTCTCGGTGCCGCGGCTCACGCCCGAGTGCAGGGCTCGCACGAGCACCTCGTCCGGACCGGGCGCAGGCACGACGGCCGGGCGGATCTCGCCCCTGCCGGGCTCGACCACCCAGAACGCCCGCGCACCGGTGGACACGCGACCAGACTAGATCGCCCCGTGAACTCCGACGGGGACGACGGCGTCCTTGGGTCAAACCCCAATCGGTGAGGTGGCCCGCGGTGCGTCAGGTGATCCCTCCCGGCCCCAGCGTCGGGCTCGTCGGTGTCGTGGTGCTGCTCGGCGCGCTCGAGACGACGACGTCAGACGGCCTCGGCCCGGCAGCGTGGCTCGTCGGGATCGCCTCCGCCCTCACCCTCGTCACGCTGCTCACCGCAGGCCTGCGCGGTGCCTCGCGGGACCGGCTCACCCCGGCCGACCGCATCACCCTGACCCGAGCCGTGATCTCGTGCGGTGTGGCCGCTCTCGTCGCCGGGAGCGCTGTCGCCGCACCGAGCCATGGGGTCGCCCCGGGGGTCCTCGTCGCCCTCGCCTCGGTCGCGCTGGTCCTCGACGCCGTCGACGGCCGGGTCGCGCGCCGCACCGGCACGGTCCACCCGCTCGGGGCGCGCTTCGACATGGAGACCGACGCCTTCCTCATCCTCGTGCTCAGCACGCACGTCGCCGCAGACCTCGGCTGGTGGGTGCTCGGCATCGGGTTCGCGCGCTACGTCCTGCTGCTGCTCGCCGCTCTCTCGCGGTGGGCCTCGTGGTTGCGGGGACAGGTGCCGGCCCGCCGGTGGCGCAAGGCGGTCGCCGCCTACCAGGGCATCGTCCTGACGGCGGCGACGAGCCACCTGCTGCCGACGCCCGTGGTCACCGTGGCCGTCGCGGCGGGGCTCGGACTGCTCGTGGTGTCGTTCGGCACCGAGGTCCTGACGCTGCGTCGGAGCGCCCTGACGGTGAGGCACGGCGCCGAGGTCGCAGTCCGCCGAGCCGGTATGCCGTCACCCTCCGTCGAGGCCGGCGTCGTGCCATGACCTCGCCGCCCTCGACGACGCGGCCGCCCCCGACGTCCCCGGCTTCCTCAGCGCCCCCGTCGTCGCGACGCCGTGCGGTCCGGCACACGCTGACCGTCCTGGCGGCCCTGCTCGTCTGGGTGGCCCTGACCGCGCCCGCGCCCACCCTCGGCTGGTCGCCGACGCCCCTGTCGCTGCTGCGGATTCCCGTCGAGGGCCTCGCCGTCGCCGTCGTCCTGCTGCTCCTGCGCGGCGCTGCCGCCGGGTGGTTCGCGACCGCGGCGGGCCTCGTCCTCGGGGTCCTCCTCGTCGTGCGCATCCTCGACGCCGCCTTCCTCGCGACGCTCTACCGGCCGTTCAACCCGCTGACCGACTGGCGCTACGCGGGATCGGCCACCCAGCTGCTCGGCGACTCGGCGGGACCGGTCACGGCAGTGCTGGCGGTCGCAGCGACAGGGCTGCTCGTCGTCGCCCTGGTCGCCCTGACCCCTCTCGCGCTGCGCCGGCTCGGACGACTCGTCGACCGGCACCGTGGCGCCGCCGTGAGGGTCGTCGTCGCCGCCTCGCTCCTGTGGGCGGTCTGCGCGTCCCTCGGCGTCCACGTGGCACCCGACCTGCCCGTGGCGTCGTCGAGCGCGGCAGCCCTGACCGCCCACGAGGTCACGACGGTCCGTGACGGCCTACGGGACCGTGAGGCCTTCGCCGCCCAGATCCCCGTCGACGCCTACCGCGCCACCCCACCGGGCGACCTGCTGACGGCCCTCCGCGGCAAGGACGTCGTCGTCATCTTCGTCGAGAGCTACGGCAAGGTCGCCGTCGACCAAAGTCCTGACGTGGCAAGGGCGCTCGCGGCGGGAACGAGCGGGCTGCGCGCCTCCGGCTATGCCGTGCGCAGCGCCTGGCTCACGTCACCGACGTTCGGCGGGGTGAGCTGGCTCGCCCACTCGACGCTCCAGTCGGGACTATGGGTCAGCAGCCAGCAGCGCTACGACCAGCTGCTCGACACCGCCTCGTCCGGCACCGCCGCCGCGTCGCGGCTGACCCTCGCCCGCGCCTTCTCCGACGCCGGGTGGCGCACCGTCGACGTCATCCCGGCCAACCGTCGCGACTGGCCCGAGGGAAGGGCCTTCTACGGCTACGACACGGTCTACGACGCACGCACCCTCGGCTATGCCGGGCCTGGGTTCGGCTACGCCCCCATGCCCGACGAGTACACGCTGTCCGCGTTCGACCGGCTCGAGCTCCAGCGCCACCCGCCGGGGGGTCGCGCTCCGGTTATGGCCGAGATCGACCTCGTGTCGAGCCACGTCCCCTGGGCTCCCCTGCCCCGACTCGTCGACTGGCAGACCGTCGGCGACGGCTCCGTCTACCTCGCCCAGGCGGGCCGGGCGACACCACGCGACGTCGTCTGGTCGACCCCGCAAGGGGTGCGGACGGCATACGGCCAGACCGTCGCCTACTCCCTCGACAGCGTCGTCTCCTTCCTCCGGGCGACCCGCGACGACAACCTCGTCACCGTCGTGCTCGGTGACCACCAGCCGATCAGCCTCGTCTCCGGCAACCACGCCAGCCACGACGTCCCCGTCAGCATCATCGCCCGGGACCCGGCCGTCCTCGACCGCGTCGCCGGCTGGGAGTGGCAGGACGGCCTGCGGCCCGGGTCGGCCGCGCCCGTCTGGCCGATGGACCGCTTCCGCGACCACTTCCTCACCGCCTTCGGCCGGGGCGCACGGGGCTGAACCCCCGACTGCGGCACGTCGTCTTCGGGGAGAGAGTCCAACACCGCGACGCCAACGGGACGACGCGGCGCGACCCGGACGACAGGAGCGTCATCATGAGACTCCGAGGCGTGGGAGCAGCGGCACTGCTGGTGTCGGCGGGAGTCCACCTCTACCTGTGGTTCGACGGGGTGCGTCACCAGAGCGTGGGGCCGATGTTCCTCGTCAACGTCGTGGCCGGCGTCGCCATCGCGGCGATGCTGCTGCGCTGGGAGCACTGGCTCCCGGCCTTCCTCACCGCAGGGTTCGGGGTGGCGACCCTCGGGGCGTTCGTCATCGCCTCGACCGTCGGGCTGCTCGGCGTCCACACGGTCTGGGCCGGCGGGTCGGTCTGGACCGCGGCCGCGGCCGAGGTCGTCTGCATCGTCGTCGGCGGCTTCCTGCTGCTGCGGGCGCTGCCCACGACCTCGCCGCTGGCGAGTCCTCCCCGGCGGCACGCGTCCTGACGCCCACCCGGCCCGAGCCGCTGCGCACGCGGCAGCCCAGGCCGTGCGGCGGTCAGGTCATGAGGGTCGGACGCGGTGGCGTGGGGATGCGCCCTCGCCGGCCCTGGTGCCGCGACGCAGCAGGAGCAGCGCGAGGCCGAGACTCGTCAGCTCAGCGGCCTTGGTGATCGCCGCCGCCAGGTCGACCGGCTCCCCCTGACCGAGCACGAGCCCGCCGGCCTCGACGTGGTCGTGGCCGAGGTCTCCGATCGGGAGTCCCACCAGCACGGCGTAGGCCCACACCGCGAGCAGGGCGACGTCGAGCACGACCAGCGCGCTCAGGGCGTTCTCGCTGCGGCGGGCCACGCACACCACGGAGAGCGCGACCTGCGCCAGTCCGGCGGCGAGGAAGCCCAGACCGAGCACGGTCGACTCCCCGAGGTGCTCGGGGGTCAGCACGAGGTGCATCCACCCGGCGACGAAGGTCGCGGCCGCGAGGACGAGACGGGTCACCAGCCCGGTGGGCAGCACCTCCCGGCGCACCGGGACGACCACCGCCGCGACGAGGAGCAGCACGCCTCCCGCCGCCATGACCACGGCGCCGGGTCCCTGCGACGGGACGGAGAGCGCGGCGCCCGGGCCCGGGTCCGCGACGTATGCGGCGATGCGACGTGCGCTCGCCAGCGAGTCGACCGTCACCACGAGGAGGGCGACGACGGCCAGCGGGCGCAGCAGGTGGCCGGCGCCGACGCGGCCCGCGACCGCGAGCAGGCCGACGGCAAGAAGCGCCAGACCGGTGAGGTCACCGCCGTCGAGCCGGAAGCCCGGCAGGGGTTCGAGTCCGTTGAAGAGAGTGAGCCACGGCAGCCAGGCGCCGAGACCGACGAGGGGCAGACCGAGGGCAGCGAGTCCGAGTGCCCGACGTCGCCGGGACACCTCCCGGGCACGCTGGGGGTGCACGAGCACCTGGGGCGCGGAGGCCGACCGCGCGCCGACGGGATGGAGCGTCATCTTCGACACCTTTCAGGGAGAGCCGCGACCGGAGGAGCGACGCGTGCCGCTCCTCCGGCACGAGGTCAGTGACCGACGACGTTGAAGAACAGGTAGAGGTTGGTCGGGATCGGACCCACGACTCCGCTGTTCGGCTGGGCGAGAAGCGCGTTCATCACCGACTCCGACCGTCCGGCTGCGAGGGCGGACCACGCGGTCTGGTTGGTCACCGCGACGATCTTGACGTCCCACCAGCCCCCGGCGTTGCCGTCGAGGATGTGGCTGTGCGCCGGAAGCGCCACCGACCTGACGGCGTCAGGGCTCGCCCCGAGCGCGCCGGCGATCCGGGAGAGGTCGATGTCGAGCGGGTGGTTCGGGCAGCTCGCGACCGCACACATCGGGGCCGGGCTGGGGTTGGCGAAGAGCGGCACGAGGACGTAGAGCACCGACCGGTCGGCGTTCGCCACGGGGCCGACGTTCGCGTCCGTCCCCACCTCGCAGCCGCTGGGAGCGGCGGACGGGACGCTCTTGTCGCAGAAGAAGCTCTGCGGATACTGCACCGTCACGGTGGCCCCGTCGGACCAGGCGGGAGTCGTCGCACCGGAGACCGGTCTCGTCGTGGAGCCGGACGCGTAGGCGACGCCCGCGACGCCGGCCAGGGCGAGGCAGAGGCCGATGAGGACCGAGAGGAAACCGCGCCGCAGGGGCGGGCGGGCACGTCGGGATGGAGACATCTGTGTTCCTTTGACTGGAGCGGCCCGTCATGTGCGAACCCCCGACTCCACCCCGGCGCAGTCGGCCGCGACGCTGCGGACCCGAGGTGCAGGTGGTTCGCAGCCGATGGCGATCCGGATGGCGCGGCTCTCACCCGGTCCGGGCGATGTGGCCGTCCGTCGGCCGGGGCACCGTGGGATGAGGCGCCACGCCTGCGTCCCGACGACTCCCGGAGGTCGACATGCCCGCACGGTTGCGTTCGGCCCTGTCGGCCGCGCTCCTCGTCGTGGCGGTCGTGCTCGTGCCGGTCGGGGTGACGGCGACATGGCTGCGCACCACCGTCACCGACACCGATTCCTGGGTCGCGACGGTCTCGCCGCTCGCCACCGACGCAGCCGTGAAGACCCTCGTCGAGGACCGGGCCACGGAGCGGGTCATGGCTGCCGTCACCGACCAGCAGCTCGTCCGGCGCGCCTTCGACGCCCTCGACAGCCGTGGGCTGCCCGCTGCGGCGACTCGTGCTCTCGGGCTGCTCGCAGCGCCGCTCGCCGGTCAGGTGGAGCAGGTGGTGCGGCGCGTCGTGACCGCCGTCGTCGAGAGCGACGGGTTCGCGGTCGCCTGGGTCGCGGCCAACCGCGTCGCGCACACCCAGCTCGTCAACGTCCTCTCCGGGTCGAGCGAGAAGGCGCTCGTCGACAACGGCACGAGCGTCGCCATCGACGTCGGCAACCTCGTCGCCCCCATCGAGGAGCGGCTCGTCGCCGCCGGGGTGCCCCTCGTCGACAAGCTCCCACCGATCACGGTGTCGGTGCCGCTGCTCGACAGTGCCGACGTCGCCGGCGCACGGACCGCCTGGACCGCGTTGCGCGTCGGCGGGATCGCCCTGCCGCTGGCGGCACTCGTGCTGCTGGCCGGCGGGGTCGCGATGGCGCGCGACCGGCGACGGGCGGTCGTACGCGTGGGGCTCGGCGCAGCGGTCGCCTGCGTCGTGCTGCTGCTGGGGCTGACGTTCGCGCGGTCCCACGTGACGAGTGGTATGCCGTCCGGCACCTCCGCCGCCGTCGGGTCCGTCGTCGACAGGGTGACCGCGGACCTCCGCGGGCTCGTGCGGGTGGTCGTGCTCGTCGCGCTGGCGGTGGTCGCCGTCGCGCTCGTGGTGGGCCTGTCGCGCGGCGCGCGACAGGTGCGGGCGCTGGCCGTCACCGGGTGGACCGCCCTGCGCGACGGGGCGGACCGGGCGTCGGGCGCGCCACTCGCCCTCCCGGTCGCGGTCGGTGTCGCCGTGGTGTGCGTGCTCGTCGTCGTCCTGGCCGGCGACCTGGGCCCCGGGTGGACCGTCGTGCTCGTGGCGGTCGCCGCGGTCGCGCTGGTCGTGGCCGCCCTGGCGGGCCGGCGGGGCGACCCCGAGGTCAGAGAGCCGGCAGCAGGAGCCTGACGCTCGTGCCGCGGCCGAGCTCGGAGTCGACGTCGATGCGGCCGCCGTGCCTCGTCACGACGCGCTGGGCGATGCTGAGGCCCAGCCCAGTGCCGGGCACCTGCAGGCTCTCGGGGTTGGTGCCGCGGAAGAACTCGGTGAACAGGCTCGCCTGGTCCTCCTCGGAGATGCCGAGCCCGTCGTCGGTGCACTCGATGACGACGCGGTCGCTGCTGCTCGCCACCGACACCGCCACCTTGCCGCCGGCCGGGGTGAACTTCACCGCGTTGCTCACGAGGTTCTGCACGACGCGCTCGAGGTCGCCGGCGCTGCCCCGCACGAGCGGCAGCCGCTCCTCCAGGTCGAAGGTGAGGCTCACCTGCTGGGTGTCGGCGCGGGGACGGAACATGTCGACGACGTCGCGCGAGACCTCACCTAGGTCGACGTCGGCCTCGGGCATGGCTCGGTCGGGATCGCTGACGCGCGACAGGGTCAACAGGTCGTCGACGAGGCTCTGCAGCCGCTCGGTGTTGCGCTCGATGACCCCGAGCGACCAGTCCGGGTCGGCGTCGGGATCCTGCCGCAGCAGCTCGACGTGGCCGACGATGGAGGCGAGCGGGTTCTTCAGCTCGTGCGACACGGTCGAGAAGAGCTGGGTCTTGCTGCGGTCGGCCTCACGCAGCTCGGCAGCGACACGTCGCTCCACGGCATACAACCGCGCGTTGCGGATGGCCCGCCCGAGGTCACGGCCCATCTCGAGGGCGGCGACCGCCTCGGCGTCGGTCCAGTCGGGGTCGTCGGGGCCGCGCGTGCAGGCGATGTAGCCGAAGCAGCTCGTGCCCGAGCCCATCGGGGCCAGCAGCAGCGAGCGAGCCCCGGCGTCCTTGAGGAAGATGCGGACCTGCGCGACGTCGTGGTCGGCCCACAGCGCCGGCGGGTCGACGTGGTCGCGGCCGACGACGGCGACGATGCCCGCTCGCCAGCACCGCGCCACCATGCGCCGCGCGATCGCGACGAGCGACACCGGGGTGCGCACCGGGGCGCCGCTGCGGGCCGACACGCTCTCGCGCTCGTCGTCGTCCTCTCCGCCGAAAGCCCTCAGCCACAGGCCTGCCGACGCCAGACCTGCCGAGATCGGCTCGGCGGCGACGTCGACGACCCGGGCCGGGTCGAGGTCCTCCTGGGCGATGCGCGCCACCGTCTGGACGGCGTCACCGAGACGCACCCGCTCGGAGAGCGCGTGGCGCTGGCGGGCCGCCGAGATCGCGATGCCGGTCTGGTTGGCAAAGAGCTCGAGCACCGCACGCTGCGTCATGTTCGGGCGGTGCCCCGACAGGGGGAGGTCGACCGAGAGGATGCCGAGCAGCTCACCCACCGCGTCGAAGAAGGGCGCGATGAGGGTGTCCTCGGGGTTCCAGGCGTCCAGGGCGTCGAGGGCGTCGGACGCCCCGTCGACGGTCGGGGCGGTCCAGTCGGAGGACACCCATCCCTCGGCGGACCCGTCGGGCAGCTCTCCCGCCGGGACGAAGCGCAGGCTCCCCCAGCGCTCGGCCACCGCGAACTCCGCGTCGAGGTTGGCCCGCGGGGTGCGCCGGCCCAGCAGCTCGGCGCGCGCGTCGTCGTCGCCGGCGACGGCCACCACCTCCACGTCGCCCGAGGGCACGACGAGGCTGATGGCCGCGACCTTGAAACCGACGACGTCGGCCGCGCCGTCGACGACCATGTCGAAGAGGATCGAGAGGTCGTCCTGGGCGCTGACCCGGTTCATCAGCTCGGTGAGCCGTCGGAGCGCCAGCACCTCCCACACCACGCCGTCGCGCAACACAGTCCCCTCACGTGCGCCTGCCCCTGGATCGCGACAGCCGTCGCTGGGAATCGTCCCGATGGTCACGATATGTCCGACACCCCCTCGTCGGGGCCGGGTCGGGCAGAACCCGTGGCAGGAATTCTCACGGCGCCTGTCGCGAGAGGGTGGTCGGGAGGCCCACGGGCAGGGTGACGGTGAACGTCGACCCCGCGTCGGGGGCGGACTCGAGCGACACGGAGCCGCCGTGCCCCTCGGCGATGGCGCGCACGATCGACAGCCCGAGCCCCGAGCCCTGGATCGCCCGCTCGTTCGCGGCGCTGGAGCGGAAGAAGCGCGCGAAGACCCGCTCGTGGTCGGCGGGCGGGATGCCCATGCCCGAGTCGGAGACGGTCAGGCAGACCGTCCCGGGGTCCCGGTCGTGGGGCCGCGCGACGAGGGAGACGCGGCCGCCGTCGGGCGTGAACTTGACGGCGTTGGAGAGCAGGTTGGTCACCATCCGCTCGAGGGCGGCAGGGTCGCCCTCGACCCACAGCGGCCGGGGCGACACGTCGACGTCGCGCACGAGGTCGCGCTGGCTCGTCACCGTGGCGACGGACGTCCACGCGCTGGCGACGACGTCGGACAGGTCGCAGCGGCGGGGCTCGAGCTCGAGACGGCCCGCCTCGATGCGAGAGTTGAGCAGCAGGTCCTCGATGAGCGAGAGCAGGCGGCGGCCGTTGCGGTCGACACGCGAGACGAGCTCGAGCTGTCGCTCTGTCAGCGGGCCGGCCGCGCCGTCCTCGAGCATCTCGGAGTAGCCGAGGACGCTGGCGAGCGGGGTGCGCAGCTCGTGGCTCACGGCGGACACGAAGTCCGACTTGGTCCGGTCGAGCGCGGTCAGCTCCTCGACGGCCTGGCGCTCGCGGTCGAGCGCGACCTGGAGGGCGATCTCCGCCTGGCGGCGTCGGGTCACGTCCTCGGCGACGCCGAGGTAGCCGGTGAGCATCCCGCCCTCGTCCCGGATGCCGCTCATCGTGAGCGACACGGTGCGGCGCGAGCCGTCCTTGCGCACATAGGTCCAGTCCCGCGTCTCCGTGGCGGCGCCGCCACGGACCCGGTGCACGAGCACGTCGAAGCCGGGCTCGATCTCGAGCTCGGCGGCCCGGCGGTCGACCTCCGCCGGGTCGTGCAGCAGCGACCAGTCCCGGACGCCGACGACCTCGGAGGCACGCCACCCGAGCACGGTCTCGGCGCCGCGGTTGAACAGCGTGATGACGCCGTCGAGGTCGGTGCCGATGATGGCCGTCGCCGTGGCTGCCTCGAGCACGGCCTCGACGAAGGTCCGGGCGGCGCGCTCGTCGGTGACGTCGGCCCCGGTCTTGACCAGGTGCGTGCGGTTCCCGTCGTCGTCGGTGAGGTAGGCGTTGGTCCAGACGATGTGCCGCACCCCGAGACCTTCGACGAGCCAGTCCTGCTCCTGGTGCAGCGGCACCGTGCCCCCGGCGATCCCGGCCATCCGGGCGGTGACCTCCTCGGGGTTCGCGACGGGGAAGACCTCGGCCGCCAGGCGCCCGACGAGCTCCTCCTCCGGGGCTCCGAGCAGCCGTGCGGCGGTCGTGTTGAGTCGGGCGATGACCCCTGCGAGGTCGACGACGATGATGGCGCTGGCGGCGGTGTCGAGCACGACCCCGGAGAGCTCGACCTCGCTGCGCAGGTCGGCGAGAGCGGTCCGGCGCTGCGTCGTGGCCACCGCGAGGGAGAGGGTGGTGACCGCGGCCGTCGCGAGGAACGCCTGTGTCAGGGAGCCGACCGTCTCGGGGCGGATGCCACCGAGCCGGCCGGCGGCGGCGAACGGGCCCCCGCCGAGGCTGGTGAGCGTCACCGCCACGATGCCGACGACGAGAAGCTGCATGGCGACCGTTCGCAGCCCCAGCCGCAGCGCTCCCCAGACGAGTCCGGGGATCGGCAGGAACGCGAGTGGCAGCGACTGGTCCTGGTGGAACACCCACGCGGTGACACCGACGACGACGACCCACTGGGCGATGTCCTCGAGCCGTGGACGCCGGACGCGACGGAGGCCGGCCGCAATGCCCAGCGGGGCCATGACGAGGACGGCGGCGCCGTGCGACGACGCCGCCGCCGACGCCGAGTCGAGGAAGTCGCCGCCCAGGACGACGGAGGCGGTCAGGCCGGCGAGCACGCCGATGACGACCGCGCCGGCCAAGGTCGCGGCGAGCAGGCGCCAGAGGTCGTCCATCGACCCGAGCCGCGGCCGGCGCGCGCGCGTCGTCATCAGCCCGTGCACGACGGCCACCTCGGCCGCGTTGGCGAAGCCGTAGAGGACGCTGACGAGGGCGGGGCGTCCGCCGACGAGGTTGGCGGCGCCGCTCGAGACGAGCACCCCGAGGACGAAGAGCGCAGACCGCCGCGGGCCGGGGTCGGTCGCGAGGAGGAAGCAGACCGCCAGGCCCGCCGCCGGCCACCAGAGCGCCACGGTCGATCCGGGCAGCGCGAAGTGCACCGACATCAGGCCGAGGACGAAGACGCCGACCAGGGCGATGAGCGCCCAGACCGACCATCGGAGGCGTTGCCGCGTCACACGGCTCACACCGGTCACGCGACCCGGGGAAGGGTCGCGGGTCGACGTGTGGCAGTGGCTGCCGTCTGCGCGGACGTCATGGGTTCATGATGTCGCAGCAGCCTGGAGAATCCGGCAAAAGGGATCTTTCAGGTGCCCGTGTCGTTCTCTGGGTCCGGGCAGCCCGGTCACCAGCCGGACTGCATCGCCGAGTGCTCGGGGGCCGGGACCCGGGTCAGCTGGAGGAAGCCACCCTCGAAGTCCTGTCGCTCGACGGCGCGCCGGACCAGGCCGTGAGCCGCGGCGAGAGCGACGTCCTTGCCCACGAACGTCGGTTCGGTGCAGGTGAACTCGCGTCCCTTCCACCGGATGGTGCAGCCACCGGCGGCGCGCACGTTGCGCACCCAGTCGGTGCGCCGTCCCCACGGCAGACCGATGACGAAGGTCGTGGCGGTCGGGATCACGGCCACGGGCGTCGCGTACTCCCTGCCGCTCGACCGCCCGCGATGGCGCAGCACGGCCCACACGGGGAGGATCCGGTGTCCGGCGAGCCGGATGGCGACCTTGTTGAACTGCTTCGCTGCTGCGGGTGGGCCTGCCATGCCTCCAGTGTGCGCGCCGCCGGAGCCCGCGTGGGCGGTTCGCGGACCCGACCCGAGGAGGTATGCCGTCCGGCCGGGTCGTCGGGCGCGTCGGGGTCCTCTGGCCCCGTCGGCTCAGCCGAGGTGGCCGCGGACCGTGGCGTGCCCCTTGAGCAGGTTGCGGGCGATGGTGCGACGCTGGATCTCGTCGGTGCCCTCGTAGATGCGCAGCAGGCGCAGCTCGCGGTACCACCGCTCGACGGGCAGCTCCCTCGTGTAGCCCATGCCCCCGTGCATCTGCAGCACGCGGTCGACGATCTCGTTGGCCTTGACGCCGCCGTAGAGCTTGGCCATCGACTGCGACTGGCGCGAGTCGATCCCGCGGTCGACCTGCCAGGCTGCCGTCAGCACGAGCCAGCGCAGGGCCTCGATCTCGACGGCGGAGTCGGCGACCATCCACTGGATGGCCTGGCGCTCGGCGATGGGCTGGCCGAAGGTGACGCGGTTGCGGGCCCACTCCATGCCCATCTCGACGAGACGCTCGCACGAGCCGAGCGCGCGGGCCGGAAGCATGTAGCGGCCCTTGCCGATCCAGCGCATCGCGAGCTCGAAGCCCTTGCCCTCCTCGCCGAGGATCGCCGAGTGCGGCACACGGACGTCCTCGAAAACCAGCGCTGCGGGCCCCCACTCGCCCATGGTGTCGATCGGGGTGCTGGTCCAGCCACGGTCGCGGTCGACGAGGAAGCACGTGACCCCGCCGTCGGCGCCCTTCTCCTTGTCGGTCACGGCGAAGACCATGACGAAGTCGGCCTCGTGGCCGCCGGTGATGAACGTCTTCTCGCCGTTGATGACCCACTCGTCACCTTCACGACGTGCGCTCGTGCGGATGGCGCGCGCGTCGGACCCCGCGCCCGGCTCGGTGATGGCGAAGCACGACTTCCGGGTGCCCTCGATCGTCGGCCGGAGGTAGGTCTCCTGCTGCTCCTCGGTCGCCGAGAAGAGGATGTTGTCGGCCTCGCCGGCGAAGCGGAACGGCACGAACGACCGACCGAGCTCGATCTCGATGAGGGCCGCGACGACGGCGCCCTGCCCCATGCCGCCGTGGCTCTCGGGCGTCTGGATGCCGAAGAAGCCGGACGAACGCGCCTTGTCCTGAAGGCCTTTCAGCTCGTCGGCCGTCAGGCCACGCTCACCCCGGCGTTCACGCTCGAGCACCTGCGGCTCGAGCGGCACGATCTCCTTGCGCACGAAGGTCCGCACCCAGTCGCGGATCTCGCGCTCCTCGGCGCTGAGGTCGAAGTCCATCGTCGGTCCCTTCGTCGTGCGGTCGGCTGGCGTCGTGCGGTCGTTCTCGTGGGTCGAACAGCGGGCGTATGCCGTGTGGCGGCGGTCAGCGGGCGGCATACCTTCGCAGCTCGGCCTTGGCGAGGGCGTTCTTGTGCACCTCGTCGGGGCCGTCCGCGAAGCGGAGCGTGCGGATGCCGGCGAAAGCGGCGGCGAGCTCGGTGTCCTGGCTGAGGCCGGCGGCCCCGTGGGTCTGGATCGCCTTGTCGAGGATCCACTCGACGGTCTTGGGGGTGGCGATCTTGATCGCCTGGATCTCGGTGTGCGCGCCCTTGTTGCCGACGGTGTCCATGAGCCAGGCGGTCTTGAGCACGAGCAGGCGCAGCTGCTCGATGCGCACGCGGGACTCGGCGATCCAGTCGCGCACGACGCCCTGCTCGGCGATGGGCCGGCCGAAGGCGACGCGCTCGGAGGCCCGACGGCACATGGCCTCGATGGCCACCTCGGCGAGCCCGATGGAGCGCATGCAGTGGTGGATGCGGCCGGGGCCGAGGCGGGCTTGGGCGATGGCGAAGCCGGTGCCCTCCTCGCCGATGAGGTTGCTCGCCGGGACGCGCACGTCGGTGAAGCGCAGCTCCGCGTGGCCGCCGTGGTCGTGGTCGTCGTAGCCGAAGACCTCCATGCCGCGGACCACCTCGACGCCCGGGGCGTCACGCGGCACGAGGACCATCGACTGCTGGCGGTGCCGGTCGGCGTCGGGGTCGGTCTTGCCCATGACGATGAGGACCTCGCACTCGGGGTTCATCGCGCCGGTGATCCACCACTTGCGGCCGTTGATGACGTAGTCGTCGCCGTCGCGCCGGATGCTCGTGCCGATGTTGGTGGCGTCGCTGCTCGCGACGTCGGGCTCGGTCATGGCGAACGCCGAGCGGATCTCGCCGCGCAGCAAGGGTTCCAGCCACCGCTCCTGCTGCTCGGCGTTGCCGAACTGGGTCAGCACCTCCATGTTGCCGGTGTCGGGAGCGGCGCAGTTGAGGACGGCGGGGGCGAGCCGGATGGAGCGGCCGGTGATCTCGGCGAGCGGCGCGTACTGGAGGTTGGTCAGGCCTGCGCCGTGCTCGCCGGGGAGGAAGACGTTCCACAGCCCCAGGTCGCGGGCCTCCTGCCGCAGCTCCTGCAGCACCGGGGCGGTGCTCCACGCCCAGCGGTCGGGCAGCGCCGAGACCTGCTCGTCGAAGACCGGCACGGACGGCACGATGCGCTCGTCCATGAAGGTGAGCAGCGACCGGCGCAGCTCCTCGGTGCGGGTGTCGAATCCGAAGTCCATGTCAGCTCTCCTTGAGGGCGGCGAGGCCTGCCGCGACGAGGGGGACGGTGGCCTCGCCGATCGTGGCGAAGCCACCGCCGACGGTCTGGCCCTGCGTGTAGCGGTAGTGGATGCCCTCGAGGATCACGGCGAGCTTGAAGTAGGCGAGCCCGAGGTGGAACGAGAGGTGCCCGAGGTCGCGGCCGCTCGCGGCGGCATACCGCCGGCGCAGCTCGGGTCCGCTGATGAAGCCCGGAGCCCGCGATACGTCGGAGACGGCGACGGAGTCCATGAGGAGCGGCAGCCTCTGGTAGGCCTCGAGGAGCGCGACGTCGGTGAGCGGGTCGCCGATCGTCGCCATCTCCCAGTCGAGCACGGCCGACACCTCGTCGTCGGTCGTGACGAGGAGGTTGTCGAGACGGAAGTCGCCGTGCACGATCGTCGGGTCACCTTGTGCCGGAACGGATCCGGCCAGCTGCTCGTGGAGCTCGTCGATGCCCGGCAGGTCGCGGCTGCGCGAGGCGTCGAGCTGCTGCTTCCAGCGCCGGACCTGCCGCTCGAGGAAGCCCTCGGGGCGGCCGAAGTCGGCGAGACCGACCTCGGCGGGGTCGACGGCGTGCAGCGCGACGAGGGTGTCGACCATGCGCTCGCTGATCGCCCGCACCCGCTCGCCACCGAGGGGCTGGAGCTGCGCCTCGAAGCGGTAGGGCGTGCCCGCGACGCGCTCCATGACGTAGAACGGGGCGCCGATGACGTCAGGGTCCTCGGACACGGCATACGTGGTCGGGACGGGGACCGCGGTGTCGCGCAGGGCGGTGATGACGCGGTGCTCGCGCACCATGTCGTGGGCGGTGGCGAGCACGTGCCCCAGGGGCGGGCGACGGACGATGACGGTGCTCGTGCCGTCGCCCACCTCGTAGGTGAGGTTGGACTTGCCTCCCGCGACGACCCGTCCGGTCAGCGGTCCGTCGAGCAGGCCGGGCGCCTCACGGTCGAGGAAGCCCCGGAGCGCGTCGAGCGGCAGTCCCGGCGGGTCGGTGCGGTCGGCGTCCGTCACGTCAGTCCTTCGGTCCGCCGGCGACGTAGATGACCTGGCCCGAGACGAACCCGGCCTCCTCGCGCACGAGGAACGAGGTCGTGGCCGCGATGTCCTCGGGCTGGCCGACGCGGGCGACGGGGATCTCCTTGGCCGCGCCCTCGAGGAACTGCTCGAACGTGATGCCCATGCGCTCGGCGGTCTGGCGCGTCATGTCGGTGGCGATGAAGCCCGGGGCGATGGCGTTGGCCGTGACTCCGAACTTGCCGAGCTCGATGGCGAGGGTCTTGGTGAAGCCCTGCAGCCCGGCCTTGGCGGCGGAGTAGTTGGCCTGGCCGCGGTTGCCGAGCGCCGAGGTCGAGCTGAGGTTGACGATGCGGCCGAACTTCGCGTCGATCATGTGCTTCTGCGTCGCGCGGGTCATGAGGAACGAGCCGCGCAGGTGCACGTTCATGACGGCGTCCCAGTCGTCGGCCGTCATCTTGAAGAGCATGTTGTCGCGGATGATGCCGGCGTTGTTGACGAGCACGGTCGGGGCGCCGAGCTCGGATGCGACGCGCTCGACGGCCGCTGCGACGCCGGCCTCGTCGGACACGTCGACGCCCACGGCGAGGCCCTTGCCGCCGGCGGCCTCGATCTCGGAGACGACTGCGGCACAAGCGGACTCGTCGAGGTCGAGGACGGCGACGGCATACCCGTCGGAGGCGAGGCGCTTGGCGACGGCGGCACCGATGCCGCGCGCGGCGCCGGTGACGATGGCGGTGCGCTGGGTGGTCGTGTCGGCGGTGGTCGGCTGGTCGGTCATGCGTTCTCCTGGGTCGGGGTGGTGGAGGTCTGGGCCTGGTGGTCGAGCTTCTGCTGGAGCCGGTTCGTGCCGGCGAGCCAGGCGTCGGGGTGGGCGGCGCGCTGCTCGTAGTAGCCGCTCACCTCGGGGTGCGGGAGCACGTAGAACTGATCGGTCGCGAGCGCCCGCCAGGCGGCGTCGGCGACCTCGTCGGGCGTCAGCGTCGCGTCGAGGGTGAGGAGGTCCTTGAGCGGGCCGGAGCCGTCGAGCATCCGGGTCTGCACGCCCTGGGGGCAGATGGCCTGCACGACGATGCCGCGGTGCCGGTAGGTCGCGCTCAGCCACTCCGCGAACGAGACGGCGGCGTGCTTGCTCACCGAGTAGGGCGCGTCCCCGAGCATCGTGAGCAGCCCTGCGGCAGAGGCGGTCACGACGAGACGGCCACCACCCGCGTCGAGCCAGCGCGGCACGAGGTGCCGGGCGGCGCGGACGTGGGCGAGCACGTTGGTCTCGAGCGTGCGGGCCCATTCGTCGTCGGAGGCGTCGAGCCCCTTGAGCGTGCCGATCCCCGCATTGGCGAAGAAGACGTCGACGTGGCCGAGGTGGTCGTATGCCGTGTCGACGAGGTGGCGCACGCCGGCGTCGGTCGACGTGTCGCCGGGGACGGCGAGCGCGCCCGTTTCGTCGGCCACGGACTGGAGCTCGGTGGCGTCGAGGTCGGCGACGACGACCTGCCAGCCCTCGCGCGCGAGGCGGGTCGCGATGGCGCGACCGATCCCGCGGGCGGCCCCGGTGACGACGGCGGTGTCGGGCATGCTGCTCCTCGCGAGTGGACTAAGCGCTTGCTTACCTTGACGACCCTAGCCCCTCCCCGTCAAGAGCCGCTCCCACACCCCTCCCCCGCTCCACCGTCGAAAGGCCAGAGTTTGCGGGTCCCCAACCGTCGAGAGGCCACGAAAGGCCCGGGCGTCAGCCGACGACGCGCTCGACGAACGCGACGGCGCGGTCGAGCGCCTCCCGTCCGTTCGCACTGTCGAGGTCGAACTGGAACTCATGACCCAGCCGCGGCTCGTGGTCGTCGTCGAAGAGCAGGACGTCGTGGTCGACGCCGTGCTGCTGCAGGGCGTCGACGAGCGCGAGCGTGTGAGGCAGGAGTGGGTCGCCGTTGCCGGCGGAGACGAAGGCCGGCGGGAACGACGGTGAGACGTGGACCGGCACCGACCCCTGGCGAGTGGTCCGCTCGTCGTGGCGCCGGCTCGAGCCGAGATACGACCAGATCGCGGTGTCGATGAGCCAGCTGCCGAGCCGGGTCGACCCTTGGGCGAGGGTGAAGTCGTAGGCGCCGCAGAAGAGCACGAGACCCTTGAGCGCCTCTGCCGGCAGGTCCACGTCGATGCCGACGTCCCTTGCGTATGCCGTGTCGCTGACGAGCAGCCCGACCTGCGCGGCGATCTGGGCGCCGGCCGAGTCGCCTTCGAGAACGATGCGGCCGGGGTCGACGCCGAGCCGGTCCGCGTGGTCGACGAGGTGGGCGAGCGCGGCAGCCACCTGCTTGACGGGCGTGGGGTAGCGCGAGCCGGGGGCGATCGAGTAGTCGACGCCGACGGTCGTGAATCCACGCCCCGCGAGCACCCGGAGGTAGTTCGCGACGTCACCCTTCGACCCGGAGACGAAGGCGCCCCCGTGCACCCAGACGACCGTCGGCAACGGCTCGTCCCGATCCGGGCGGAAGACGTCGAGCCGCCCGTCGGGCGACGCGATGTCGTATGCCTCGTCGACCACCTCGACGAGGCCCTCGGGGACGTGCCGGGCCAGTGCCGAGCTGGCTCGCGCGGCGCCTCGGTCGAAGACGGCCCGGATGAGCAGCGCGGACGGCCAGGGCGTCGTCCGGGCGGTCACGAGCAGCGCGCCGGCCGCAGTCGCCGTGCCGAGCGCGGCCCTGCGCGCGAGACCCCGAGTCCGGTCGACGATGCCACCCATGCTGCGAATCTAGTCCGACCGCCCGCAGCTGTCGGCCCCTCGACAGTGAGCGGGGCCAGACGTGGCCTCTCGACGGTGAGCAGGGGGCCAGTCGTGGCCTCTTGACGGCTTGAGTTCAAGGGTCTGTTGCAACGAGGGCTATCCAAGGATGGTGTCCATGCCTGGTCCTCGTTTGTCGGTGTCCGAACGCGCTCAGATCGAGGTGCTCTTCGGTCAGGGCCTGACCTTTCCCGC
>NZ_BAAARE010000023.1:0-67194 GCF_039532035.1 Terrabacter carboxydivorans
GCTCCTCGACCAGGTCCATGACGAGCCGGATCGCGCGCTCACGCAGCTCGTCCGGGTACTTCCTCGGTGCTGGCATGACTCCACCCTTTCGCGGGTTGGGAGCCTCCATCAATCCCGGAGCGGTTCACCCGGCCGAGTCAGCGCGCCAACTCAGCCCTGGCGCAACTCGAGCCGCCGATTCGGCAGGACCGGCACGCCAACTCAGCCCGGGCGGATCCGGCAGGTGAGCAGTCATCCCTTGAAAGGGCGCCGCAGCGAGAGGGGGGGTCAAAGTCCGGCAGGGCAGTGCTCGCGGGTCCCGGGCGGGTACGACACGGCATACGCAAGGATGACGGCACCCCGATCGGCGGCCTGTCCGCTCACGGCGAACAGCGGCAGAACCTGAGCCGATGACGCTCAGGATGGGGAACAGGAGGGACACCACCGGCGTTGGTCGGGGTGTGCTCGTCCACAGCGGGCACGGATAGCATCGAGATGTCTCTCGATCAGTCAGGAGAAGAACATGTTCGAACGGTTCACCGACAGGGCCCGAAGGGTGGTTGTCCTCGCGCAGGAGGAAGCTCGCCTGCTCAACCACAACTACATCGGGACCGAGCACATCCTCCTGGGTCTGATCCACGAAGGCGAAGGCGTCGCCGCGAAGGCCCTCGAATCGCTCGACATCTCGCTCGAGGCGGTCCGGGCCCAGGTCCAGGAGATCATCGGCCAGGGGCAGCAGGCCCCGACCGGCCACATCCCCTTCACGCCCCGCGCGAAGAAGGTTCTCGAGTACTCGCTCCGCGAGGCACTCCAGCTCGGCCACAGCTACATCGGCACCGAGCACATCCTGCTCGGGCTGATCCGCGAGGGCGAGGGCGTCGCCGCCCAGGTCCTCGTCAAGCTCGGCGCGGAGCTCAACAAGGTCCGCCAGCAGGTCATCCAGCTGCTCTCCGGCTACCAGGGTGGCCAGAGCGGCGAGAAGGCCGGCGCCGGTGTCGGCCCCGGCCAGGCCGAGGGCACGCCCGCGGGCTCCCTCGTGCTCGACCAGTTCGGTCGCAACCTCACGCAGGCTGCCCGCGAGGGCAAGCTCGACCCGGTCATCGGGCGTGAGAAGGAGATCGAGCGCGTCATGCAGGTGCTGTCGCGCCGCACCAAGAACAACCCCGTCCTCATCGGCGAGCCCGGCGTCGGCAAGACCGCCGTCGTCGAGGGTCTCGCGCAGGACATCGTCAAGGGCGAGGTGCCCGAGACGCTGAAGGACAAGCAGGTCTACACCCTCGATCTCGGCTCGCTCGTGGCCGGCAGCCGCTACCGCGGTGACTTCGAGGAGCGCCTGAAGAAGGTCCTCAAGGAGATCCGCACCCGCGGCGACATCATCATCTTCATCGACGAGATCCACACCCTCGTCGGTGCGGGTGCCGCCGAGGGCGCCATCGACGCCGCGAGCATCCTCAAGCCGATGCTCGCCCGTGGTGAGCTCCAGACGATCGGTGCGACGACCCTCGACGAGTACCGCAAGCACATCGAGAAGGACTCGGCGCTCGAGCGTCGCTTCCAGCCGATCCAGGTCCAGGAGCCGACGCTCCCCCACACGATCGAGATCCTCAAGGGCCTGCGCGACCGCTACGAGGCCCACCACCGGGTCACCATCACCGACGCGGCGCTCGTCGCGGCGGCCAACATGGCCGACCGCTACGTCAACGACCGATTCCTGCCCGACAAGGCCATCGACCTCATCGACGAGGCGGGCGCGCGACTGCGCATCCGCCGGATGACGGCTCCGCCGGACCTGCGCGAGTTCGACGAGAAGATCGCCGCCCTCGTGCGCGAGAAGGAGTCGGCCATCGACGGCCAGGACTTCGAGCGCGCGGCCCGCGTCCGCGACGACGAGAAGCGCCTGCGCCAGGAGAAGTCCGCCCGTGAGGCCCAGTGGAAGTCGGGCGACATGGACGTCGTGGCCGAGGTCGACGAGGAGCTCATCGCCGAGGTCCTGGCTGCCAGCACCGGCATCCCGGTGTTCAAGCTGACCGAGGAGGAGTCCAGCCGCCTGCTCCACATGGAGGACGAGCTGCACAAGCGCATCGTCGGCATGGACGACGCCGTCAAGGCGCTCTCCCAGGCGATCCGCCGCACCCGTGCCGGCCTGAAGGACCCGCGCCGCCCCGGTGGCTCGTTCATCTTCGCCGGCCCCACCGGTGTCGGTAAGACCGAGCTCGCCAAGACGCTCGCCGAGTTCCTCTTCGGCAGCGAGGACGCGCTGATCCAGCTCGACATGTCCGAGTACTCCGAGAAGCACACGGTGAGCCGCCTCTTCGGCTCGCCTCCCGGCTACGTCGGCTACGAAGAGGGCGGCCAGCTCACCGAGAAGGTGCGCCGCAAGCCGTTCTCCGTCGTGCTCTTCGACGAGGTCGAGAAGGCCCACCCGGAGATCTTCAACTCGCTGCTGCAGGTGCTCGAGGACGGCCGCCTCACCGACTCCCAGGGTCGGATGGTCGACTTCAAGAACACCGTCATCATCATGACGACCAACCTCGGCACGAGGGACATCTCCAAGACCTCGCTCGGCTTCTCGGCCGGTCCGGACACGCTGTCGGACTACGAGCGGATGAAGGCCAAGGTCACGGACGAGCTCAAGCAGCACTTCCGCCCGGAGTTCCTCAACCGTGTCGACGACACCATCGTGTTCCCGCACCTCAACAAGGCGGAGATCACGCAGATCGTCGACCTCGAGATCGCCAAGCTCGACAAGCGGCTCAAGGACAAGGACATGGGCATCGAGCTCACGCCTGCGGCCAAGGACCTGCTCGCCAAGAAGGGCTACGACCCCGTGCTCGGTGCGCGCCCGCTGCGTCGCACCATCCAGCGCGAGATCGAGGACGCCCTGTCGGAGAAGATCCTCTTCGCCGAGTTCACGTCCGGTCAGTACATCAAGATCGACACCGAGGGCGAGGGCAAGGAGGAGAAGTTCACCTTCTCCGACATGGCCCACCCGGACTCGGCCCACCGTCCGGCTGACGACCTGCCGGAGCTTCCCGAGGGCGCTGCCCTCGACGAGGCCCTCGGGGTCAACATCACGGCCGGCCCGTCCGTGCCCGACGACCAGGTCTACCCCGACGCGGGGCTGACCGGCACGGAGCGCTGAGCGCCGCAGAGCGGATCGACCGAAGGGGTCGGGGACACAGGTCCCCGGCCCCTTCGTCGTCCCCGACACCGCCCGCTGTCTGCAGGTCGAGGCCGTCCCGCGTCCCGGGAACCGGTCGTCTACGGTGGGGCGGTGACCTCCGAGCACCTGCCCCCCGGCCGGCCGCACCTTGATGGCGTATGCCGTGTCGCCGGCTCGCGAGGTCGCCTCGCCTCGCGCACGGGCACCGTCGCCGTCGCCGTCGCACTGGCCGCTTCCGTGAGCCTCGGAGCCTGCACGAGTGGGGCCGGTGGCCAGCCCGCGAGCGGTTCGGAGGGCTCGGCCTCCCCGTCGTCGTCGCAGGCAGGTGCCACCTCCCCCGGCGACGCGAACGCCTCCGGCGTCTCCGTCACGGGAGCGCCGGCTCCGCTCGCTGACCTGGTCCGCTCGGTGTACACCGGTGGCGACCTCACGCAGACGTCCTCGCCCACCGCTGCCCGGGCACTCAAGCCGCGCAAGGCCGCCGGCGGGCCGGTGGACGCCACCGCGAAGGTCGGGTCGTGGATGGGCACCCCGGTCGCCGTCGTCACCGCCGGCGATGACGTGACGCTCGCCGTCGGCCCCTCGTGGAAGGTCGTCGGCGGCTGGTGGCCCTCGCTCGGCGTCGCGAAGCCGAGCCTCGGCGGCGGGCCGCGGTGGGTGCTCGCCATCGGCTCGGACGCCCGCAAGGGTCAGCCTCTCGAACGCACCCGAGCCGACGTGCTGCAGGTCATCGGCATCGACGGCAACGGTGGCGGCGGGGTCATGGGGATGGCGCGCGACCTGTGGGTGCCGCTCTCGACCGGCGGCAAGGGCAAGATCAACTCGGCCATGGTCTTCGGCGGCCCGCGGGCCCAGGTCGCCACGGTCAAGGCCGTCACCGGGCTGCCCGTCGAGGGCTACGTCGTGCTCGGTTTCAGCGGCTTCATGAAGATCGTCGACGAGCAGGGCGGCATCCCCATCGTCATCCCCAAGACCGTCGTCGCCTCGCACGCCCGCAACATGGTCATCAAGGCCGGCCCGCAGACCCTGACCGGTGCCCAGGCGCTGGCCTACGCCCGCGAGCGCAAGACCCTTCCCGACGGCGACTTCGGCCGCTCCCGCCACCAGGGGGAGGTCATCCTGGCCGCCGCCGTCAAGGCCAAGCTCGCCGGGCCGATCGCCATCCCGGCCGCCCTGACCAGCTTCAGCAAGGTCGGCACGAGCAACCTCACCGCGGAGCAGATCCTGACCTTCACGGCCGGACTGCACCAGCTCAGCCCGCTCAAGGTCGGCCGCGGGGTCGCCAAGGGAGCGTTCGGCTGGGCCGAGAAGCAGTCGATCGTCGTCCTCGGTGACCAGGCTCGGAGCCTGTTCGCCGAGTTCCGCGACGGGAACCTCTCGTGAACGCGGCCCAGCCGGTCATCCGGCGCGCCCGCACCGCCGACGTCCGCGCCATCCGGGCCCTCGTGGCCCCGCTCGCGGAGCGCCGGGTGCTCGTGAGCAAGGAGGCGGTCACCTACTTCGAGTCCCTGCAAGAGTTCCGGGTCGCCGACCTCGACGGACGGGTCGTGGGCTGCGGGGCGCTGCACGTCATGTGGGAGGACCTCGCCGAGATCCGCACCCTGGCCGTGGCGCCCGACCAGCTCGGCACGGGCCTCGGCGGCCGGTTGCTCGAGTCGCTCGTCGAGGACGCGCGCGAGATCGGCGTCGAGCGGCTGTTCTGCCTGACCTTCGAGACGGACTTCTTCGTGCGGCACGGGTTCGAGGTGATCGAGGGGCAGGCGGTCCCGATGGACGTCTACGCCGAGCTGCTGCGGTCCTACGACGAGGGTGTTGCGGAGTTCCTGGACCTCGAGCGCGTCAAGCCCAACACGTTGGGCAACACGCGGATGCTGCGCACCCTCTGACCCCGACCCGGCGCCACCCACCACCCCTGACTCGGGTGCCCCCGGCGTCCCACCGGTCGCACGGAAGGTCGTCGGCAGGTGGCACACGTGAGGTCACGGGGCCACTCGACTGCAGCGGACGGCATACCTGAGTGAGGCAGGTGAGGTCACGGGGCCACTCGACCGGGCCGGGGGGCGGGGCGTCAGTCGCGGCCGGAGGCGGCGTAGATGCGTCGGACGACGTCCTCGATGTCGGGCTCCTCGATGGTCAGGTCGCGCACCTCGTGCCGGGACGAGACGTGGGCCAGGACGGCGGCGACCGTCGTCGACCCGGCGTCGAACGCGAGGCGCTGGCGCAGGCCGTCGGACTCGCTCTCGACGAGAGTCGCGCCCGGCACGTCCCGCAGGTCGGGCGTCGGGGAGGCGAGGTCGATGACGAGGACGCGCTGCGCGCCGACGGTCGCGGCCAGGCCCGGCAGGGTGCCGTCGAAGGCGAGCCGGCCGTGGTCGACGACGAGCACGCGGTCGCAGAGCCGCTCGATGTCACCTATGTCGTGCGTCGTCAGCAGCAGCGTCGTGCCCTGCTCCCGACGCTCCGCCACGAGGAACTCGCGCAGCCGCTGCTTCGAGAGCACGTCGAGCCCGATCGTCGGCTCGTCGAGGACGAGCAGCTCCGGCGAGTGCAGCAGCGCCGCCGCGATCTCGGCGCGCATCCGCTGGCCGAGCGACAGCGAGCGCACCGGGGTCCCGAGCTGCGGACCCATCTCGAGCTGCTCGACGAGCAGGTCGGTGCGGGCGCGGGTCGCCGGCTCGTCCATGCGGTGGATCGCCCCGAGGATCGCGAACGAGTCGCGCAGCGGGAGGTCCCACCAGAGCTGGGACCGCTGGCCGAAGACCACCCCGACGCGGCGGGCGACCTCGACCCGCCGGCGCATCGGGTCGAGCCCGCAGGTGCGCACCTGCCCCGAGGTCGGCTTCAGGATGCCGGTCAGCATCTTGATCGTCGTCGACTTGCCGGCGCCGTTGGCCCCGATGTAGCCGACCGCCTCGCCGGGAGCGACCGAGAAGGTCATCCGGTCGACGGCGCGCGTCTTGCTGAAGTCGCGCACCAGCTCGCGCGTCTCGATGATCGTGTCGGTGCTCATCCGCCTGCTCCTTGGTAGTGACGGGTCCCGAGCCTCCAGCAGAGACCGGCGATGCCCCAGGCGAGCAGCGCCGCGAGGGGGGTGCACCACGCCAGCCAGTGCGGCGCGAGGTGGTCACCCGGCAGGCCCAGGACGGCCACGGCCGGGATGTAGGCGACGAAGGCCGTCGGCACGACGAACGTCCAGAAGATGCGCAGCGGTCCGGGGAAGACCTGCTGGCTCTGCTGGGCGGCATACGACCCGCCGTAGGTGAAGGCGTTGGTGAACTCGGCGCCGTCGACGAGGAAGAACTGGAGCCCGCCCGCGGCGGTGAACAGCGCCGAGAAGATCGCGGTCCCGCTGAGGACGGTGAGCACGATGAGCGCGACGGTCGACACCGACCAGGTGATGGGCGCGGTCACCAGCGCGACCGTGAGGGCGACGAGGGCGACGGTGAGCCGGCCGATCCGGCGCAGCGACAGGTCGCTCGTCATGAGCTGGGCGAGGAGCGGCAGCGGACGCACGTAGAACGCGTCGACCTGGCCGGCGCGGATGTAGCGCGGCAGCTGGTCGAGGTGGCCGACGAACATGTCGGCCAGCGAGAACGCGAGGTTCGAGAGGGCGAAGACGAGCAGCGCCGCCGTGAAGTCGAGGCCACCGAGCACGTCGACGTTGTGGAAGATGACCCAGACCTCGGCGAACTCCGCCAGACCGACGCCGACCGTGCCGAGGATGTCGGTGACGAAGGACGCGCGGTACTGCATCTGGGCGCGGGCACGGGAGGCGAGCAGCACCCGGTAGGGGCGAAGCCGCTCGGACCAGGTCTCGTCAGCCACCCTGCACCTCCAGACGACGGCGGCCGGCCCGCAGCACGAGCTGCCCCAGACCGAGCAGCGCGGCGGCCCAGAAGACCTGCACGGCCACCGCCGAGGCGATGTCGGACCCGACGACCCGCCCGGCGAGGATGTCGATCGGGCTCTGCAGCATCGACGGGAACGGCGACCAGTTGGCGATGGTCCTCAGCCAGTCCGGGAACCACGGCACCGGGAGGTAGAGCCCGCAGAGCAGTCCGCCCGTGATCATCCACATGAGCGTGATGCCGCGGATCTCCACGAGCCAGAACGCGAGCAGGTTGATGACGAAGTTGCCGGCGAAGGCGACCACCACGGCGAGCACGACGGAGACCGCGCCCGCCGCCCAGCTGACCGCCGACGGCGGCCACGCGATGTCGAAGAGCAGCGCCCCGAGCAGGATCGCCGGCAGGCCACGACCGACGAGGTTGATGCCGGCACGACCAAGATCGCCTGCGAGATAAGCCAGCTGGGGATCGACGGGCCGCAGGAAGTCGACGGCGATGTCACCCGTGCGCACCCGGTCCTTGACCTCGGCGAAGCCCCACAGGTTGACCGTGCCGAGAAGGGCCTGTCCCCACCAGACGAAGGCGAGCGCCGTCGGGGAGTCGTAGCCGCCGATGGAGGTGCCGGCCGACGCGAGCGCCGCGAGCAGGACCGAGGCCCGGATGAAGCCGAAGACCGAGTTGGTCGTCACTCCGGCGAGCAGCGCCAGGCGGTAGGTCGAGTGCCGGCGGAAGCCGGCTCGAACGAGCAGCCAGAAGGTCCTCATGACGCGTCGACACCCCCCTACGACCCAGCGCGCCCGGCAGATGGCACAAGGGGCGACGCTACAAGTCGTCGCCGTCCGCGGCAACCCCGGTGGCGGCACCCGTGGGCAACCGCGGCAGCGACCCCGGCGGCCCAGACCGCCGAAGGTCATCTACCGTGGGCCCGTGGCCCGATCCCCCCGCGACCTGTCCCCGGAAGCCCTCGAGTTCCTCGCCGTGCGACACCTGGCGACGTTGACGACGCTGCGGCGAGACGGCGCTCCCCACGTCACCCCCGTCGGGTTCACCTGGGACGCAGAGGCGCTCGTGGCGCGGGTCATCACCAGCCGGACGAGCCAGAAGACCGTCAACGCCGCCCGGGGTGGCCGCGCCGCACTCTGCCAGGTGGACGGTCGACACTGGCTGACCCTCGAGGGCACCGCCCGCGTCGTGGACGACGCCCCCGCCGTGGCCGACGCCGAGCGACGGTATGCCGCCCGCTACCGCGAGCCGCGCCCCAACCCCCAGCGCGTGGTCATCGAGATCGCCGTCGACCGGGTGCTCGGCAACCTCTGAGCGCAACGCCGCCGGGCCGGGCCGGTCACGCAGGGAGGCGGTAGAGCTCCCCGTCGAGCGGCTCGACCAGACCGTCGACGACGAGCGAGTCGAGACAGCGCATCACCTGCGCCCGGTCCTCGGCCGAGTCCTCCAGCATCGCGATCGGCAGGGTGGCATGGGCCTCGCGCAGACGCCGCAGCAGCTCGCCACGCACCTGTCGGTCGGTCCCGTGCCAGCTCTGACCGCGCCGCGGCGGGCCGTCGTAGGCCGGGCGACCCGCGACGTTCCAGGCGCACAGGTCGGCCACCGGGCACTCGTCGCACCTGGGCCCGCGGGCCACGCAGACGAGGGCCCCGAGCTCCATGACCGCGACGTTCCACGTGTTGGCTGTGGAGCGATCGTCCGGCATCGAGTCGGCGGCCAGCTGCGCCTCGGCGCGGTTGAGCGTGAGGTTCGGGAAGGCCTTGCCCTCGCGGGTGCGCGCCAGGACCCGACGCACGTTGGTGTCGACGACCACCTCAGGGATGCCGAAGGCGAAGCACGACACGGCCGCCGCCGTGTAGGCACCGACCCCCGGGAGGGCCAGCAGCTCCTCCGGACGGTCCGGCACCGCGCCGCCGTGCCGCTCCACCATCGCGGTCGCCGCCTCGTGCAGCCGCAGCGCCCGGCGGGGGTAGCCGAGGCGGCCCCACGCCCGCACGGCCTCGCCCGGGGCCGCTGCCGCCAGGTCGGCCGGGGTGGGCCAGCGCTCCATCCACTCACGCCAGATCGGCTCGACCCGGGCGAGGGGGGTCTGCTGCGACATCACCTCGGACAGGAAGACGCCCCACGCGCTGGCATCAGGCTCGCGCCACGGCAGGTGCTTGCGGCCCGCCTCGGCGTACCAGTCGTTGACGCGCTCGTGGAGCAGCGACAGCGGGACCTCGCGGGACGGCATACGACAGAAGGGTGCAGGGCTCAGACGTAGCGCTCGAGGATGCTGGACTCGGCCAGGCGCGAGAGGCCCTCGCGCACGGCCCGGGCCCGACCCTCACCGACGCCCTCGACGAGCATGAGGTCCTCGATGCCGGCCGCGAGCAGTCGCTGGAGCGACTCGAAGTGGTTGACGAGGCGGTCGACGATCGCCGTGGGCAGGCGAGGCACCTTGGTCAGCAGGCGGTAGCCCTGGGGCGAGACAGGCACGTCGAGGCTGTCGCCGACGACGGAGAATCCGACCGCCCGAGCACCGGCCGCGAGGTCGAGCAGCTCGACCGCGTTGAGCGTCTGGAGGTTGTCCAGAGCCTCGTCGACGTCGAGGCCGGACTTCGTCGCGGGAAGGTAGTCGCGGATGACGAGCTCGCGGTCGTTGCCGAGGCCGCCCACGAGCTCCTCGAGCTGGAGGCTGAGCAGGCGACCGTCGGTGCCGAGCTCGACGACGTAGTCCTGGATCTCGGCGGAGATGCGCCGCACCATCTCGAGGCGCTGGAGCACGGCGGTGACGTCGCGGACCGTGACGAGGTCCTCGATCTCGAGGGCCGAGAGGGTCCCGGTGACCTCGTCGAGGCGCGACTTGTAGCGCTCGAGGGTCTGCAGGGCCTGGTCGGCGCGCGAGAGGGTCGTCGGAGAGCCCTCGATGACGTGCCGCAGGTCGCCGACGTAGAGCGCGACGACGCCCATCGACTGGCTGACGGAGATGACGGGGAAGCCGGTCTGCTTGGCGACGCGCTCGGCCGTGCGGTGGCGCGTGCCGGACTCGGTGGTCTCGATGCGGGAGTCGGGGACGAGCTGCGTCGCCGCGCGCAGGATGCGGGTGCCCTCACGGTCGAGCACGACGGCGCCGTCCATCTTGCACAGCTCGCGCACGCGCGTCGCCGAGAACTCCATGTCGAGCACGAAGCCGCCCGTGCAGATCGAGTCCACGACACGGTCGAAGCCGAGCACGATGAGCGCTCCGGTGCGACCACGCAGGATCCGTTCGAGGCTGTCGCGCAGCTCCGTGCCGGGGGCTACCGCGGCGAGGGCCGCGCGGAGCAGCAGCTCGTCGTTCCGGTCCATCACTTCCCTGTTCGCAATGGGGACGCCGAGCGTCCCGCCCGGTCGCTCGCAGTCTAGACGGTGCCGACGGCGGCCGCGCTCGTTGACCGGCCACCGGCGAGGCGTCCCATCGCCTCGATGGCCCGCGGGACGTCCGCAACCTCGACAGCGCGCAGCCCTGCGGGCACGGCGGTGCCGGAGAGGCTCCCGGCCGGCACGAGCGCGTGGCGGAAGCCGAGACGCGCGGCCTCGGCAAGACGACGGTCGAGCCCGGTGACGCGCCGCACCTCCCCGGCCAGGCCGACCTCTCCGAAGGCCACGACGTCGGTGGCGAGGGGCTTGTCGACGACGGACGAGGCCACCGCGCAGACGATCGCGAGGTCGGCCGCCGGCTCGGTGATGCGGACGCCGCCGACGGTGGCCGCGAAGATGTCGCGCGAGGCCACCGGGGCCCCGGCACGCTTGTCGAGGACGGCGATGATCATCGCCAGCCGCGACGCGTCGAGCCCGCTGGAGGTGCGGCGCGGGGAGGGCAGGGTCGAGGTCGCGACGAGCGCCTGGACCTCGGCGACGAGCGGGCGCCGGCCCTCGAGGGTCACGGTGACGCACGTGCCCGGGACCGCGTGGTCACGCGTCGACAGGAACAGCCCGCTCGGGTCGGCGAGCCCGGTGATGCCGGCATCGGTCAGCTCGAAGCAGCCGACCTCGTCGGTCGGGCCGAAGCGGTTCTTCACCGCGCGCACGAGACGGAGCCCGGAGTGCCGGTCGCCCTCGAACTGGATGACGACGTCGACGAGGTGCTCGAGCAGCCGCGGTCCGGCGATCGAGCCGTCCTTGGTCACGTGCCCGACGAGCAGGACCGCGACCCCGCGGGACTTGGCTGCCGCGATGAGGCTGCCGGTCACCTCGCGGACCTGCGAGACGTTGCCCGCCTGCCCCTCGACGTCGGCGCTGGCGATGGTCTGGACCGAGTCGACGACGAGCAGGCCGGGCGAGCGCGCCTCGACGTGACCGAGCACGGTCGCGAGGTCGGTCTCGGCCGCCAGGTAGAGGGTGTCGGCCATCGCCGAGATGCGCTCGGCCCGCGTGCGGACCTGGGCCGCCGACTCCTCACCACTGATGTAGAGGACCTCGGAGCCGGAGCGGGCCGCGCGTGCGGCGACGTCGAGCAGCAGGGTCGACTTGCCGACCCCGGGCTCACCCGCCACGAGCACGACGCCCCCGGGCACGAGGCCGCCACCGAGCACGCGGTCGAACTCCGCGACCCCGGTCGGCCGCGCGGCCGCGCGGGTCAGGTCGACGTCGGCGATGCGCTGGGCGGGGGTGACGACGGTGGCCGCGGTCGTGCGCGCCGCGGCGGGTGCCCCGGTCTCGGCGACGGTGCCCCACGCGTGGCACTCCCCGCAGCGGCCGACCCACTTCGCGGTGGTCCAGCCGCACTCACCGCAGCGGAAGCCGGGAGTGCGTCGGGTCGTCGTCCTCGTAGCCATGGGCACGACCGTACGGCGCGGGTGCGACAGCGCCCGGACCGGCCTGCCGGACCGGCGTGAGAAAATGGCGGCATGGAATCGGTTCTGCCCTACGTCCTCGCCATCGTGCCCACGGTCGGCGTCGGCACGCTCTTCTACTTCGTCATCAAGAGCATCCTCGAGGGCGACCGTCGCGAGCGTCTGGCGCAGGCGCAGTGGGAGGCCCAGCACGGCGGGCACGCGGGCTCCGCCCGCCGGGCCGAGACGGTGCCGACGCAGCCGGACGGGACCACGCCGACCGGGACCACACCGACCGGGATGAGCCAGAACGGGACGACGCCGCAGGCCCCGACGAAAGAGCGCTGACCTCCCCGCAACGCTTTCACCCACCGGCGGCCATAAACGGCAATCGCCGCCTTCCGGCGTGGCTCTTTCAATAACGATGGGCACCGTTTTCACGGATGGAAATGCATTTATCGGCTCGTGGCGCTAAATTGATCTTGCCCGCGAGTCCCGCATTCGTGGATTCCCTCCGTAACACAATTATCAGATGGAGAAAAATGGCTCAGCGTGTCGAAGTGGTGTTGATCGATGACATCGATGGCGGTAATGCTGCCGAGACCGTGACATTCGCCCTCGACGGTGTCACCTACGAAATCGACCTGAACGACAAGAATGCCCGCAAGCTTCGCGACGACTTCGCGACGTGGACGGGGCACGCCCGTCGCGCCGGCTCGGCCAAGGCCGGTTCGCGCCGCCGTGCGGGTTCGGGTGCGGCCAAGCGCACCGACCTCGCCGCCGTGCGTGAGTGGGCTCGGGCCAACGGCCACGACGTCTCGGACCGCGGCCGCATCTCGGCCGACGTCCAGGCGGCCTACGACAAGGCGCACTGACCGAGCGCTTACCGCACGACCGAGAGGGCCCGGCACATCACAGGTGCCGGGCCCTCTCGCGTCCCCTACCCCGTCGCCCGGGGGTCAAACAGCGATCGCCGCAGCGAGGTCGCCGTCACGCGCCACACGCTCGAGCACCTCGTCGGCCGTCAGCTGGACGAGCTCCTCGTCGCCCGAGGCACCCGCCTCGATCTCGTCCCACGCGCGCGGCGCCGCCACGGTCGGCCGGTCGCGTCCGCGCAGCGAGTAGGGGCAGACCGTCGTCTTGGCGGCGACGTTCTGGCTCCAGTCGAGGAACACCTTGCCGGGCCGCAGCTCCTTGGCCATCTTCCACACGACGAGGTCGGGGTGGGCCTTGGTCAGCTCCTGCGCGAGCTGCTGGACGGTGTCGCGGATCTCGTCGCTCGTATGCGAGCCGGGCAGCACGGCATACAGCTGGAGTCCCTTGCTGCCACTGGTGACGGGGAGGGTGTCGAGCCCGATGCCGCCGAGCCGTTCGCGCACGATCAGGGCGACGCGCGCACACTCGTGCAGCCCCGTCCCGGGTCCGGGGTCGAGGTCGATGACGAGACGGTCGGGGTTGAGAGGTGCTGCGTCGCGACCCTCCCCCGCGTAGCGCCACTGGTGCACGTGCAGCTCGAGGGAGTTGAGGTTGGCGAAGTAGGTCAGTCCCGCGAGGTCGTCGATGAGCGGGAAGACGGGGTCGCGGCCCGCGCGACGAATCCACGCCGGGGTCCCGGCGGGGATGTTCTTCTCGAAGAACTGCATGTCACCGACCCCGTGCGGGAAGCGGATTCGCGTCACAGCGCGGTCGCGCAGGTGCGGCAGGATCACCGGCGCGATGCGCGCGTAGTAGTCGAGCACCTGCGCCTTGGTCGTGCCGGCGCGGGGGTACATCACCTTCTCGAGACTCGACAGCTTCATCCGCCGACCGTCGACCTCGACGGTCACCTTGGTGGGCTGGTAGGCCATCACTCACCGTCCGCGTGGTCGTCGACGTCACCCGGGGTGAGGTCGCCGCGCAGGCCTTTGTATGCCGGCTGGCGCAGCTTGCCCTGCCCGCTGAGTCCCAGCGACTGCACGTCGGCGACGAGGACAGGGTGCACCCAGGTGGCGCCGGACGAGTCCTCGGCGGGGACGTCTGTGGCGAAAGGGGATTCGTCGGAGGTCAATGACTCGAGGTCGTGCATCAGGGCCTGCCCCGTCTTGCCGGCGAGGCCGGAGCCCACGCGCCCCAGATAGCGCAGTCCGCCCGGTCCCGGGACCCCGACGAGCACCGCACCCAGCCGGCGCCTGACCGTGCCGGTCGACTCGGGGCGCCAGCCGCCGATGACGACCGACACGGTGCCGCGGTGCGGTGACTTGAGCCAGTGGGGCGACCTCAGGCCGGGGACGTAGACCGAGTCGACGCGCTTGGACACGATGCCCTCGAGGCCCTGCTCCTTCGTCGCGGCGTGCAGGGTGACGCCGTCGGAGAACGTCGGCGGCGTCTGCCATCGCGGCTCCGCGAGCTCGAGGCGCTCGAGCGTCGCCCGTCGGTCGGTCCAGGCCCGCGAGAGCAGCTCGACGCCGTAGAGGCGCAGCAGGTCGAAGGTCATGAGGGTGACGGGAGCGGCCTCGGCGAGCATCGCCGCCCGCCGGCCGTCGGTGACGTGGAACCGCTCGGCCATCGCCGCGAACGACGGCACGCCGTCGCGCATCGAGACGATCTCTCCGTCGAGGAGCATGTCGGCGTACTCGTCGGCGAGCCCGTGCAGCTCGGGAAAAGCCACGGTCACGTCGCGTTCGGTGCGGGAGAAGAGGCGCAGCTCGCCGTCCGTGACGTCGGCCAGCACACGCATACCGTCCCACTTCACCTCATGCTGCCAGCGGTCGCCGACCGGAATGGTCGTCGTTGCCGTCGCGAGCATGGGGCGCATGGGTGCATTCTTGTTCCCATGCGAGCCATCTGGAAAGGCGCCGTGTCGTTCGGCCTCGTCAATGTGCCGGTCCGACTCTTCTCGGCGACGGAGAACCACGACGTGCAGTTCCGGCAGGTCCACGAGAAGGACGGCGGCCGCATCAAGTACCAGCGCGTCTGCTCGATCGACGGCGAGGAGGTGCCCTACTCCGACATCGCCAAGGGATATGAGGCCGCCGACGGGCAGATGGTCGTGCTGACCGACGAGGACCTCAAGAGCCTACCGACGCGGTCGACGAAGGAGATCTCGATCGAGAAGTTCGTGCCCTCGGAGCAGATCGACCCGCTGCTCTTCGACAAGAGCTACTACCTCGAGCCGGACAAGACCGGTCTCAAGCCCTACGTCCTGCTCCGCGACGCGCTCGAGAAGGCCGACCGGATGGCGCTCGTCACCGTCTCGGTGCGCACGAGGATGACGCTCGCCGTGCTCCGCGTGCGCGACGGGGTCATCGTGCTGCAGACGCTGCTGTGGGCCGACGAGGTGCGCGCCCCCGAGTTCGAGTCGCTCTCCGAGGAGACGCACGCGACCGCGAAGGAGCTCGCCATGGCGAGCTCGCTCGTCGACTCCCTGTCCGGCGACTACGAGCCGGAGGAGTTCGAGGACGACTACGCCGAGGCGGTGACGCAGCTCGTCGCGACGAAGATCGAGGGGGGCGAGCTCACCGAGACGCCCGAGGCCAAGGGCGAGGAGACCGAGGTCGTCGACCTGCTCGCCGCCCTGCAGCGCAGCGTCGACAAGGCCAAGGCCGCCAAGACCGGCGGCTCGCCCGGTGACTCCGGCTCGTCGGACGAGGGGTCGGCGAAGAAGACGGCCGCCAAGCCTGCGGCCAAGAAGGCGACGACGAAGACGGCTGCGAAGAAGACGGCCGCCAAGACGACAGCCAAGAAGAGCACGACGAAGAAGGCGGCCACCAAGAAGGCGAGCTGACCCCGGTCGCGCCGCTGGCGACGTTGGTCACGTCGACGGCATACGCCCTCTTTCGGGCACCTGCTGCGCGAGGATGAGGACGTGCGGACGGCGACGATCGATGAGCTCACCCAGCGGCTGCGGACACTTCCCGAGAACCCTCGTGTGGTCGTCAGCGGGAACATGGCGGTGCCGTGGGAGGCGGTGCGGGCGCTCGACGAGGCCCAGGCGACCTACGTGCTGCACGCGCTCAACGCGCCCGCCGGGCTGCCGACGCGCGAGGGCGTGACCGTCGAGACGTGCTTCGTCGGCCCGGGCATGCGTCGCCACCCACGCCTCAGCTACGTGCCCTCCCGCCTCTCGCTCGTCCCGCTGCTCTTCGGTCGCGCGCTGCCGCCCGACGCGGTGCTGCTGCACTGCGCCCCGCCGCGGCACGGCCAGGTGAGCATGGGCCTGGAGGTCAACGTGCTGCCCGCGGCGCTCGAGGCGTGCCGCGCCCGCGGCGGGCTCGTCGTGGCCGTCGTCAACCCGCAGATGCCCTACACGTTCGGCGACGCCGAGGTGCCGCTCGAGCACATCGACCTCGTGGTCGAGGTCGACGCGCCCATGGCGTCGCACGCAGCCGTCCCGCCCGACCCCGAGAGCCAGGCGATCGGCGAGCGCGTCGCGGCCATGGTCGCCGACGGCGCCACCATGCAGCTCGGCATCGGCGCCGTGCCGGACGCGACGCTCGCTGGGCTCACGACGCGCCGTGGCATCCGGATGTGGACCGAGATGTTCTCCGACGGCGTGCTCGCGCTCGACGCGGCCGGCGCGCTCGACCCCGAGCAGCCGCTGGTCACCTCGTTCTGCTTCGGGTCGGCCGAGCTCTACCGGTGGCTCGACGGCAACCCGCGCGTGCGGATGATGCGCACCGAGAAGACGAACGACCCCGGCCTCATCGCGTCCCAGCGGCAGATGACCTCGGTCAACACCGCGCTCGAGGTCGACCTCTTCGGCCAGGCGAACGCCTCGCGGATCAACGCCCGCATCCACTCCGGCTTCGGCGGCCAGACCGACTTCATCGTCGGCGCGCTGCACTCCCCCGGCGGCCAGTCGTTCATCGCGCTGCGCTCGTGGCACCCCAAGGCGGACGTGTCGACGATCGTGCCGCTGCTCGACGAGCCCGTCACGAGCTTCCAGCAGAGCGCCATCGTCACCGAGCACGGTGTCGCGCCGCTCTGGGGGCGCAGCGAGAAGGACCAGTGCCGCGACATCATCGAGCAGTGCGCCCACCCGCGCGTCCGAGACGACCTCTGGGAGGAGGCGCAGGCCCTCGGCCTCGCCTGACAACATCCCGAGCACGTATGCCGTCCCCTCCCCTTCGTCGAGTGGCCCCGTCGTCACACCGCCGGCCCCCTCACCCCCGTCGAGTGGCCCCTTCGTCACACCGCCGGCCCCCTCAACCCCGTCGAGTGGCCCCGTCGTCACAGTGGAGCCCTCGAGGGTGGGACGCGTGGGACGAGGAGGCCACTCGAGAGTGGGACGCGTGGGGTGGGGAGGCCACTCGAGGGGGCGGGGGGCGGCTCGTAGGGTGGCTGCATGAGTGAACAGACACGACCGGTGGCGGTCGTCACCGGCGGCACGCGCGGCATCGGGCTCGCCATCGCCCGCGACCTCGCCGACACCCACCGCCTCGTCATCGGCGGACGCAGCCGCGAGTCGGTGCACGAGGTCGTCGCGTCGCTGCCGTCGGCCGAGGGTCTCGTCGCCGACCTCGCCGACTGCTCCCCCGGCGGCTCGCTGGCGACGGCTCTCGAGGAACTGGTGCCTCGCCTGCCGCGCGTCGACGTCCTGGTCCACTCGGCCGGCGTGCTGCGCAACGGCACCGTGGCCGAGGCTCCCGTGGCGGACTGGGCCGACTCGATGACCGTCAACGTCGTCGCCGTGGCCGCCGTGACCCGTGCCCTGCTGCCGGCGCTGCGCGCCGCCCACGGCCTCGTCATCACGGTGAACTCGGGATCGGGCTTCACCGCAGGGCCCGCGTCCGGCGCCTACAGCGCGTCGAAGTTCGCCCTCCGGGCCCTCAGCGACTCGCTGCGCCAGGAGGAGCGGGAGCACGGGGTCCGCGTGACGTCGCTGCACCCCGGCCGGGTCGACACCGACATGCAGCGCGAGCTGGTCGAGTTCGAGGGCGCGGAGTACGACGCCGGCTCCTACCTCGACGTGACCTCGGTGGTGCGTGCCGCACGCCTGGCCATCGACGCCGGACCGGACGCGAGCGTCGACATGGTCTCGGTGCGACCCCGCGGCTGGCGCCCCGCCGCCACCTGACCGCCACCACGAAACCGCCACCAGGTAATTGCCCCCGCCCCCACCTGACCACCACCTCCCCGACCCCGACCCGCCGCCCCGGCAACACGCCGAGCAGCCACCAAGTGCTGCGGGTGTAGCCGGCGCGGTCGGCTGGTGCTCGGTGTGTTGCGGGCAAGGGCGGCGCGGCTCGGGGCGGGTCAGATGCGGCTGGCTCCGCGGGTCGGCATGGTGGCGAGCCGCGCGAAGGCCAGCGCCTCCGCGAGGTCGACCTCGCGCTGCTCCCGCCCGACCTTGCGGGTCGAGACCTCTACGACCACCTCGCCGGTCCAGCCCGAGTCCGCCAGGTGCTCGAGCACGGCCGCGCAGGGCTGCCCGCCACGCCCCGGGACGAGGTGCTCGTCGAGGAAGGAGCCCAGGCCGTCGGCCAGGTGCAGGTGCGCCAGACGGCCACCGAGTCCCCGCGCCATGGCGAGCGCGTCCGAGCCGGCGGTCGCCGTGTGCGACAGGTCCAGCGTCACGTTGTCGTAGGGCTGGGCCACCGGGTCCCAGTGCGGCAGGTAGGCCATGACGTCACGACGGGCCGTGCGCCAGGGGTACATGTTCTCCACCGCGAGCCTGACCCCCGACTCGTGCTCACGCAGCGCGACCCCGTCGACGAAGCCCGCGGCATACTCCCGCTGCCAACGGAACGGCGGGTGCAGCACGACGGTGCCCGCGCCGACCTCGAGCGCGAGGTCGATGGAGCGGTCGACCTTGCCCCACGGGTCGGTGCCCCAGACGCGCTGCGTCAGCAGGAGGGTGGGCGCGTGCACCGAGACGATCGGCAGCCCGTGCAGCTCCGAGAGCGCCCGAAGGGCACCGGCCTCCTGCGTCACCGGGTCGGTCCAGACCATGACCTCGATCGCGTCGTAGCCGAGCCGGGCCGCGGTCGCGAAGGCCGTCGCCGCGTTGTCGGGGTAGAGCGAGGCGGTCGAGAGCCCGACCCGGATGGTCATGCGGCCATTGTGCGCCACGGCCACTGGGCGCCCGCGGTCCGGGGCGTGCGGACGGGGCTCCTCGTCGTCATGACGTGAGGTGGTCGAGGCGCCGCAGGATCAGGCCCTCGCGCAGTGCCCACGGGCAGATGTCGAGCTGCTCGACCTGGAGGAGGTCGAGCGCGGCCTCGGCGACGAGGGCACCGGCATACAGCTGGCGCGCCCGCCCCTCGGAGACACCCGGCAGGTGCGAGCGCGCGGCCGAGTCGAGAGGTCCGACACGGGCGACGATGCCACGGAGGTCGCCACGCGTCAGGGTGCGCGGCACGAACGGGCCCTCGGCGCGCGGTGCGGCACCGGCGATCCGCGCCAGCGACCGCATCGTCTTGGAGGTGCCGACGGCGCGGTCCGGCGGTCCGGACGTCAGCAGCGGGCGCACCCTCTCGGCCAGCGAGGTGCGCACCAGCGACCGCAGCTCGCGGCCGGCGGCCTCGGTGGGCGGATCGTCGTGGAGGTGCTCACGGGTCAGCCGTCCGGCACCGAGCGGCAGGCTGAGCGCGACGTCGGGCTCCTCGTCGAGACCCGCGGCGAGCTCGAGGGAGCCGCCGCCGATGTCGACGACGAGCAGCCGGCCGCTCGACCACCCGAACCAGCGGCGCACCGCGAGGAAGGTCATGCGGGCCTCGTCCGAGCCGCTCAGCGCCTCGAGCTCGACGCCCGTCTCGGCGCGCACCCGCTGGATGACGGCGTCGCCGTTGGGCGACTCCCGCAGCGCGGAGGTGGCGAACGCGAAGAGGTCACCGACGCCGTGGTCCTCGGCCACCGCGAGGCACTCGTGGATGAAGGCGACGAGGCGGTCGGCCGTCGCGTCACTGACGCGTCCGTCGGCCTCGAGGCTCTCGGACAGGCGCAGCTCGGTCTTGTGCGAGAACGCCGGCAGGGGCTGCGCGCCGGGGTGGGCGTCGACGACGAGGAGGTGGACCGTGTTGGAGCCGATGTCGATGACGCCCAGGCGCATGCCCCAACCCTAGTCACGGCTCACTGACCGAACGCGGCGTTCGGTTGCGAACTCACTGTTAGAGCACTGAGTTCGCCACCGAACGCAGCGTTCGGTCGGGTGACGCGGGGACGAGTGGCGTATGCCGTCAGGCGGAGCGGCGGCTCAACGTGAGCGAGGCGAGGGCGAGGGCGCCGGCGATGAAGGCCGCGACGATGCCGAGGTCGCCCAGGACCGCGGTGACGGGGTCGGCGTTGGTCGCGATCTCCTTCATCGCGTCGACGGCGTAGGACAGCGGCAGCACGTTGCTCACCCACTCGAGCACGGTGGGCATCTGGTCCCTGGGGACGAGCAGCCCGCACAGCAGGAACTGCGGCAGCAGGAACGCCGGCATGAACTGCACCGCCTGGAACTCAGTGCGCGCGAAGCCACTCGCGAGCAGCCCCAGGGCGGTGCCGAGCACGGCGTCGAAGACGGCGACGACCACGAGCAGCCACAGCGGTCCGGCCACGTCGAGCCCACAGACCCATACGGCGAATCCCGTTGCGATCAGGGCCTGCACGGTGGAGAGCGCACCGAACGCGGCGGCATACCCCATCATGAAGTCGCCCTTGCCCATCGGCGTCGTCAGGAGGCGCTCGAGGGTGCCGGACTGGCGCTCGCGCAGGGTCGCGACCGAGGTCACGATGAACATGACGACCATCGGGAAGACGCCGAGCAGGGCAGGTCCGACGGCGTCGAAGACGCGGGTGCCGTCGTAGATCCACGCGAGCAGGCCGAGGAGCACGCACGGCACGACGATGATGAGGGCGATGGTGCGACGGTCGGTGCGCACCTGGCGCAGCACGCGCCCGGAGGTGGCGACGGTGAGCCCGGTGTTCACGATGCGCTCCTTCCGCCGGACCTCGCGGTCTCGGCGTCGATGAGGGCAAGGAAGGCGGCGTCGGCGTCGGGGGCTCCGGTGCGGGCCAGCAGCTCGTCGGGGGTGAGGTCGGCGAGGACGCGCCCCTCGCGCAGCAGCACGAGCCGGTCGCACCGCGCGGCCTCGTCCATGACGTGGCTCGAGACGACGAGCGAGTGGCCGCGGTCGGCGAGGTGCCGGAAGAGGTCCCACAGGTCGCGGCGCAGGACCGGGTCGAGGCCGACGGTCGGCTCGTCGAGGACGAGCAGGCTCGGCCGGCCGACGAGGGCGGCGGCGAGCGACACACGGGACTCCTGGCCGCCCGACAGGTCCTGGACGAGCTGCGTGGCGAACGCCTCCAGGTCGACCTCGGCGAGGGTGCGGTCGACGGCCTCGCGCAGCTCACTGCCCCGCAGCCCGATCGCGCGGCCGAAGTAGCTGACGTTGTCGCGCACGCTGAGGTCCGCGTAGACGCTGGGGCTCTGCGTGACGTAGCCGACGCGGTCGCGCAGCACGGGCGAGCCCGCCGGATGGCCGAGCACGGTGACCGTGCCGGACTCGATGACCTGCACGCCGACGATGCAGCGCATGAGCGTCGACTTGCCCGAGCCGGAGGGGCCGAGCAGCCCCACGACCTGGCCGCCGGGGATCTCGAGGTCGAGGCCGGGGATGACCCGGTGCCGACCGCGCACGACCTGCAGGCCGCTCACGATGACCGCCGGCCCACTGTTATTCATCATGTGATGAAATCTACTCCGGTCGGACCGGCCCGTCCACCAGATAGCCCTGAAGGACCGGGCCCAGCCGCTCGACGAGCTCACCACGACTCGCGTCGGTCAGCCCGGGCACCCGCACGACGTACCGCGCGATGACGACCCCGATCATCTGGGAGGCGGCAAGCGCGCCCCGCAGCTGCGCGTCCTCGGCGCCCGCCGCGGACGCGAGCCGCCCGAAGACCTCGCGCCCGAGGAACTCGCGCAGCATCCGCGCCGCCTCCTCGCTCGTCATGGCCGAGCGCACGAGGGCGACCAGGGCCTCGCGCCGCTCGGGGGGCTCCCACACGGTCAGGAACGTCTCGACGAGCCGCCAGCCGAGTCGCTCCGTCCCGCCCTCGAGGACGCGCTCGATGAGCTCGGCCGGGTTGACCGGCACGGCCATCGTCTCGGCGAAGAGTGCCGCCTTGCCGTCGAAGTAGTGGTGCACGAGCGCCGGGTCGACGCCGGCTTCACGGGCGACGCCACGCATGCTCGTCTTGTCGTATCCCCTGGCAGCAAAGGACTTTCGGGCCGCGTCGACGATCGCAGCCCGCGTGTCCACCCCACCGGGTCGACGCCCTCGCGTCCTCGCGACGTCGTGCGCAGTCATGGGGACACCGTATGCCGCCCGCCACCGGATGCGCGTCGGCCGAGTGTTCGGCGGGGCCGGCGTCGACACCTCGTCGAGACCTCGGCGTCGGTCCGGCGACGCCACCGCCACCACCCACGGGCCACGCCGGCATGACAGGTCACCCGTCTGTGGCGGTGACCTCCGCGAGCACCTGCTCGGCCGCCCGGGCATGAGCCCACCGCGCCCACTCGAGGGGCCGGGTCCGGTGCGTGTCGTCGCGCGCCTCCGGGTCGGCACCGGCTGCGAGCAGCGCCCGGACGAGCTCGACGTCGTCCATGAAGGCCGCCTGGTGCAGGGCCGTGCGGCCGTCCGGTCGCTCGTCGACCCCGGCCCCAGCCGCGACCGCCGCCGCGACGGCCTCCGGGGTCGCTGCGCGATGGATGTCCGACTGCTCGGGCCCGGACGGCGGTCCGGCAAGGAGCCCGTGGACCGCCAGCAGCTCGAGACGGTGGACGAAGCCGTGGTCGCGCGCCCACCCGACCTGACGGACCAGCATCTCCTCGAGGGACTCGGCGGCCTGGCCGGTGCGGCGCTCCCAGATCTCGGAGGACGGCCGGCCGAGCCCGTGCTCGAGCAGGAGCTCGAGGTGGCTGTCGTCCCGGTTGAACATCCGGTTGTAGAGCGCCTGCCGGTCGTTCGGGTCGGCGCCACGCTCGAGGAGCAGCTCGGCGAGCGCGCGCCACTGCGGGTGCCGGGGCTCGCGGCCTGGCCCCTGCTCGCCCTCGCCGAACACCCCGGTCAGCGCCGTGAACGGTGTGGGCAGGCCCTGCCAGAGGTAGCCGCTGTCCGGGTCGGCACCCGCGTCGAGCAGCACCCGTGCCGAACCGACTGCATCGACCTGCGGCACGCGCGAGTAGACGAGGTAGAGCAGCGGCGGCCAGCGGAATGGACCGGTCTCGCGCGTCGCCGCGCCCGCGTCCCCCGCCACGTGACGGCGCAGCGCCGCGACGTCCCCCGTGGCAGCGGCGACGGCCACGTCCTGGACGGCGAGCTCCGGGCGGCGTTCGAGGATCGCAGCGGCCCGTGCCCAGCGCGCCGGATCGTCACGGTCGGTGTAGGTCAGGCACGCGAGCGCGGCTGCGGCAGAGGCGAGCTCGTCGATCGACATGCCATCAGAACCGTCGCCACCGTCCGCATCGGCGGACACCGGGTCGAGGGCGCCCGGGTCGCGCCAGAGCGGCCTGGCCGAGCGCAGGTAGTCGAGCATCCTCGGCCAGCTCGGGAAGCCGTGCGCCCGGGCCACGACGAGCTGGGCACCCGCGAGGGCGAACGAGCCCGGGTCGTCCGGCACGCCGCGCGGATGGTGCCGGGCCACGAGGGCGACGGCGTCGACCTCACCGGCGCGCACCTCGCGCTGCAGCCGGCGCGCATCACGCCTCAGGTGCTCGAGGTCGGGGTGGGCGGGCAGGGACAGGGCCATGGCGGCCTCCTCTCGTCGTGCCCGGCGTGCGCTGGTCGGGCCGAAAGGAGGTCGGACCGCATGCTGTCGTGCACCAGGGAGGCTGAACCCCTTCCCGCGCACCGGAGGCGACCTGGACGCCACCGCCACGCTACGCCCGCGTGGGCGCCGGTGGAAGCACACGGCATACGCAGGCAGGCCTCCCGGGCCATGACGACGACAACGACGTGGACGACGACGTGGACGACGACGTGCCCACGAGGTGGGCGTCGTCAGCGCACCGGAAAGGTCGGCGGCATAGGGTGAGCCGGTGGCTGAAGCACCCCTGGACCTCCCCCGCGTGTGGGTCGAGTTCACCGACCCCGCCGACACCAACC
Source organism: Terrabacter carboxydivorans (assembly GCF_039532035.1). NCBI lineage: Bacteria > Bacillati > Actinomycetota > Actinomycetes > Micrococcales > Intrasporangiaceae > Terrabacter > Terrabacter carboxydivorans. The sequence goes on from NZ_BAAARE010000023.1 coordinate 23,861, forward strand.
AGCGCTACCGCTGCGACCTGACGTGGCTCACGAGCAGCTGGACGTGCATCTTCGGTAGCGGCTGCCAGGGCATCTACGCCGGCCGTCCCGACGACGGCTGCTGCACCCTCGGCGCGCACTTCACCGAGAAGGACGACTGGAAGCGCGTCGAGAAGGCCGTCGAGGAGCTCGGCGAGGACGAGTGGCAGTACCACCCCGTCGGCCGCGCCACGGGCACCAAGGACGACTGGACCGAGAAGGAGGACGGCGCGCGCAAGACGAAGGTCGTCGACGGCGCCTGCATCTTCCTCAACCGCCCCGGCTTCCCCGCCGGCGCCGGCTGCGCCCTCCACCAGCACGCCGTCCTGACGGGCGTCGAGCCGCACACCCTCAAGCCCGACGTGTGCTGGCAGCTGCCGATCCGCCGCACCTTCCGCACCGTCGAGCTGCCCGACGACACCAGCTACCTCGAGGTGACGATCACCGAGTACGACCGGCGCGGCTGGGGTCCCGGCGGCCACGACCTCGACTGGTACTGCTCGGGCAACTCCGAGGCGCACGTCGGGCGCGAGCCCGTCTACCGCTCCAACGCGCCCGAGCTGACCGAGCTCATGGGGCCGCTCGCCTACGCCGAGCTGGCGATCCGGGCCGAGGCGCACCTCGCGCAGGTCAAGGCCGTGCGCGCCCGAGGCGTGCGCAAGCTCCTGCCGCTGCTCGTGCACCCGGCCACCATCGAGGCACAGCGGGACAGGTGAGTCGACGATGAGCGAGATCATCCCCTCCCCGAACATCTGGGAGACGCCCGACGTCTACGAGGTCGAGAACCGCGGCGTCGACCGCGCCGAAGTCATCGAGGACGCGATGCGCGCCGTGCTCGACTGGTCGGGCCGTGACGTCGTGGACATCGGGTGCGGCACCGGCTACCACCTGCCGTCCTTCGCTGCCGACGCGCGGTCGGTCGTCGGGGTGGAGCCGCACCCTCCGCTGGCCGCCCTTGCAGCGCAACGCATCTCGGGTATGCCGTCCGTCTCGGTCCGCGAGGACGGCGCCGCCGCGATCGGGGTGCCCGACGGCTCGTTCGACGTGGCGCACGCCAGGTGGTCGTACTTCTTCGGGCCCGGTTGCGAGCCGGGTCTCGCCGAGCTGGACCGCGTCATGCGTCCCGGTGGTGCGGCGTTCGTCATCGACAACGACGCGACCCGGTCGACGTTCGGGCGGTGGTTCCGGCGAGCGCTGCCGTCCTACGACCCTCGTGCCGTCGAGCGCTTCTGGCAGCGGCAGGGCTGGGAGCGCGAGCAGCTCGACATCCGTTGGGACTTCGACTCGCGCGAGGACTTCGAGGCCGTCGTCGCCATCGAGTTCGCGCCCGAGCACGCCGACCTCATCCTCGCCGAGCACCCGGACGCCACGGGCGTCGACTACGCCGTCAACCTCTGGCACCGCCGCTTCTGACGCTCCGCGGGTGCGTGGCCCCTCCGTGGGTTGCTGCACCGACCGGCCGGTGCGCCGCGCGGATCGACCCGCAACCCGCGGAGCGGCCCGTCGTGGTCATTTCGACCCACCCCCGGTCCGGCGCAGATGGGCATCCCGGCCGACGCGGCGCCCCCTCCCGGCTTCCTACCGTTGCAGCACGACATAGGCAGCGGACCACGGGAGGACACCATGGAGACCATCGAGACCGTCATCATCGGCGCAGGCCAAGCGGGCCTCGCCACGGCGCGCGAGCTCGTCAGCCGCGGCCACGAGTGCGTGGTGCTCGAGCGCAACCAGGCCGTCGGTGACGGCTGGCGCCAGCAGTACGACTCGCTGAGGCTCTACTCGTCCGCCCGCCACGACTCGCTGCCCGGGCTGCCGTTCCCCGGCGACCCGAAGTCGTTCCCCGGCAAGGACGACGTCGCCGCCTACCTGCAGGCGTATGCCGCCCGCTTCCGGCTGCCGGTCCGGCTCGGCGTGCGCGTGGAACGGCTCGCGGCCGCGGAGGGCGACTGCTTCGTCGTCTCGACGGACCACGGTGACATCGCGTGCCGCAACGTCGTCCTCGCGACGGGCACCTTCGGGCGCGCGCCCCACGTGCCGGCGTTCGCGACCGACCTCGACCCCGAGATCCTCCAGCTGCACTCGAGCGAGTACCGCCGCCCGAGCCAGCTGCGGGACGGACCGGTGCTCGTCGTGGGCGCCTCGCACTCGGGGTGCGACATCGCGTTCGAGCTGGCCGAGGGCCGGCAGACCGTCCTGGCCGGTCGCGACTGTGGTCAGATCCCGGTTCGCTGGGACACCCCTGCGGTCCACGTCGCCTTCCCGTTCCTGCTCTTCGCGTGGCGGCACGTCCTCACCCGGCGCACGCCCGTGGGCCGCCGGATGATGGCAGAGATCCGCCACCACGGCGGTCCCATGCTCCGGGTCAAGCGCGCGGACCTGGCGGCACGAGGCGTCGAGCGCCACACCCAGCGCGTCAGCGGCGTCACCGACGGTCGGCCGACCCTCGACGACGGCACCGTGGTCGAGGTCGCCAACGTCGTCTGGGCCACCGGTTTCGAGCAGCGCTTCGACTGGATCTACCTGCCGGTGCTCGGCGACGACGGCTGGCCGCGCGAGTACCGCGGCGTCTCGACCGACGTGCCCGGGCTCTTCTTCTGCGGGCTGGCGTTCCAGTACGCGTTCGCGTCGATGGTGCTGCCTGGCGTCGGTCGCGACGCCGCACACGTCGCGAACCACGTGGTCGCACGGTCGGCGTCGCCCTCGGGGTCGCCGGACGTCCGCGTCGGGACGTCCTGAGGCCTCACTCCGCGGATCGTTCGCGTCGCCGCACCAGGTCGTGCTCGAAGGCGAAAGCCGCTGCGGCCGTGCGGCTTCCGACCCCGAGCTTGGCGAAGATGTTGCTGAGGTGCCGGGCGATCGTGCGGTCGCTCAGCACGAGCGATGCCGCGATCTGGGCGTTGCTGCGGCCCTGCGCGACGAGGCCGAGCACCTCGACCTCGCGCTCGGTGAGCCCCGCAGGGCGTCCGCCGGGCGTAACGAGCCGGTCGAGCGACTCGACGTCCGGGACGGCCCCGACCGAGACGAGCACGGCACGCGCCGAGGCGAGCGCCCGCAGGCCAGACTCCCTGTCTCCCAGCGCGAGCACGGCCTGCCCCGCCGCCGCCTGCGCGAGCGCGCCCTCGTAGGGCAGCTCGAGGCGGACGTACGCCTGGTGGGCCTTGCGGAGGTAGGGCATCGCCCCGGCCGGGTCGGAAGCCGCCAGCTGCACCCGACCCCACGCGGTCGCCGCCGCGGCCCCGAGCACCTCGGACCCGAACGACACGGCGAGAGCATCGAGCTCGCGCGCGCCCTCGCGCGCCCCGTCTACGTCGTGCGCCGCGAGGAGCACGTCGACGGCCGCCGGCAGGACGCGGCTGCGGCGCACTGCCGGCCCCGGCTCGGCGAGCAGCCGCCGCACGGCGGCCACCGCAGCCTCCCTGCGGCCCCGTGCCAGCCACAGGAGCGCCGAGCCCGGCTGCGGGTCGTAGCCGTGCTCGGCGCTGCGCTGGTAGGCCGCGTCGGCCGCGTCGAGGTCGCCGCGCATCCGCAGCAGGTCGCCGCGCTCGCACTCGGCCTGGCCGACCGCGTCCGACGCCCCGGTCTTGCGATACCGCTCGACAGCCGCGTCGAGCTCGTCGAGCGCAGTTTCCCACGCCCCGCGGGCACGCATGACCTGAGCGCGGTGGAGGGCGCACTGACCCGTGAAGGTGACGAGCTCGGGCTGGTCGACGCACCACCGGTGCAGCAGCTGGGTCCACTCGACGACCCGGCGCAGGTCCGAAACCTCCTGACAGCCCTCGATCGCGGTGCAGTAGACGTGGCCGAGCATGACCGGCTCCACGGCACGGTTCGACGCCTCCAGCATCGACTCGTCGAGGAAGGACAGCCCGTCTGGCACCCGGTCGCCGTAGATGGCCATGCGCCCCTGCGCACACAGGCCGGTGGCGAGCAGACCGGGATCGCCGTGACGTCGGCCGGCGTCGGTCGCCTCGACCGCGCACGCCGCCGCGTCGCCGAAGCGCCCGGCGCCGAGGTGCGTGAACATCCGCGCGAAGGCGACGTAGCCGGACTCCAGGCTGCCGTCGGGGAGGGCGCCGACGAGGCGTTCGCCGCGGGCCAGCCACGCCGCGGCCGCGGAGTGGTCGCCGCTCGTCCGGCCGATCATCGACAGGTGGAACGCGCAGCGGGCCGCACCTGCCGTGTCGCCCGCGGACGTCCGGGCCTCGAAGGCGCTGCGGTAGAGGTCCACACCCTCTCCGATGCGGCCGAGCAGGTGCGCGGTCGCGGCCGCCGACTCGAGGTCGTCAGGGGCCAGGTCGGGGGCCAGGGCGTCGGCAGCGACGGCACCCCACCGGTCCAGGGCCGCTGACCACTCACCGCGCTCGAAGTCGGCTCTCGCCCGCACCAGCTCGTCGACGACGCCCACGGCACCCTCCTCATCGCCGAGAGTACGCGCGGGGTGCGCGTCACGGCATACGCGAACAGGCCACTCGTGGCCCCTCGACGGTCGGCACGGGGCCGTTCGTGGCCTCTCGACGGTTCGCGAGGGGCCGGACGTGGCCTTTCGACGGGTCAGTCGACGAGGTCGAGGGCGATGTCGACGATGGGCGAGCTGTGGGTCAGTCCACCGACGGAGACGTAGTCGACGCCGGTGCCGGCATACTCCCGGACGACCTCGAGCGTGAGGCCGCCCGTGGCCTCGATCTCGACGGGTTCGCCTGCGGCGCGGAGCAACCCGACGGTCTCGGCCAGCACGGCGACGGACATGTTGTCGCACATGATGAAGCGTGCGCCCGCGTCGTAGGCCTCCTGCGCCTCGGCGGGCGTCGTCACCTCGACCTGCACGTCGACATCGGGGAAGCGCTCGCGCACCAGGGCGTACGCCGCAGCCACCGACCCGGCCGCGAGCTTGTGGTTGTCCTTGATCATGGCGACGTCGTAGAGGCCCATGCGCTTGTTGGTGCCGCCACCGCACCGCACGGCGTACTTCTCGAGCCAGCGCAGGCCCGGCGTCGTCTTGCGGGTGTCGAGCACCCAGGCCCCGGTGCCCTCGAGCGCGTCGGCCCAGCGCCGCGTGTGCGTGGCGACGCCCGAGAGGCGGCTCATGATGTTGAGGATGGTGCGCTCGGCGACGAGGATCACCTGCGTCGGCCCGGTCAGCCGGGCGATGACGTCGCCGCGCTCGAGACGGGCACCGTCGTCGCTGACGACCTCGACTGTCGGCACGACGCCACCGATGCGCTCCGCGACGGCCGCGAGGACGAGCTCGACGACCGGCACTCCGGCCACGACGCCGGGTGCGCGCGCGACGATCTCGGCTGTGCGCGTCTGGTCGGCGGGGATCGTCGCGAGCGTCGTGACGTCGACGCCGTCGGGACCGAGGTCCTCGCGCAGCGCCACCGTGACCAGCTCACGCGCCCACTCCTGCGGGAAGCCGCTCAGCCCGTCGCCACTCACCGTGTCTCCTCCGTCTGGTCGCCTGATGTCGTATGCCGTGCCGCCGCGCCCGCCGTCGACGCCGGGTGCGCCGCGGGGTCCGAGCTCGGGTCGGCGCGGTCCTCGTCGAGGACGTCGAGCGACACCGAGCCGTCGAGGTCGAGGCCGTCGAGGTTCGACAGCGGCACGGGCACGACCGTCGCCTCGAGCACGCCGGCGCCCGAGCGGCGGAGGTGCACGTGGTGCAGGAAGTGCGCGTCGTCCCTGGTCGGGAAGTCCTCGCGCACGTGACCGCCACGGGTCTCGTCACGCAGCGCGGCGGCATACGTCAGCGCGCGTCCGAGGTGCAGCAGGTTCGTGGTCTCCCAGCTCTTGGGACCGCCCTGCTTGTCGGCATCGTCCTCGACGGCCCGGGCCGCGAGCGCGGCCAGAGTCTGCTCGGTCGCGGCGAGCGACGCCGCCGAGCGCACCGTGCCCGACCCGGCGGTCATGGCGCGCTGGACGTCGAGCCGGCGCTTGCCGCGTACGAGCTCGGGCCGCCCCTCGGGCGCGACGGGTGTCGCCTCGGGCAGCTCCCCCGCGGCGAGGCGGGCGGTGAGGTCGTCGGCGATGCGGCGGGCGAAGACGAGCCCTTCGAGGAGTGAGTTGGAGGCGAGGCGGTTGGCGCCGTGGACACCGGTGCACGAGGTCTCGCCGCACGCGTAGAGGCCCTCGAGCGAGGAACGCCCACGCAGGTCGGTGCGCACCCCTCCGCTCGCGTAGTGCTGCGCCGGTGCCACGGGCAGCAGCTGCGTGGCGGGGTCGAAGCCGAGCTCGCGACACCGCCGCACGATCGAGGGGAAGCGCTGCTCGAGGAACTCGGCGCTGAGGTGGCGGCAGTCGAGGTAGACGTGGTCGGTGCCGGTCTCACGCATCCGGGCGATGATGGCGCGGGCCACGACGTCACGGGGCGCGAGGTCGGCGAGCGGGTGCTGGCCCTGCATGAAGCGCTCCCCCGCCTCGTCGACGAGGAAGGCGCCCTCGCCGCGGACCGCCTCGGAGATGAGCGGCTGCTGGCCGCGCGACCCCTCGCCGAGCCATAGCACCGTCGGGTGGAACTGCACGAACTCGAGGTCGGCGAGCACTGCACCGGCCCGCAGGGCAGCCGCCATGCCGTCGCCGGTGGCGACCGAGGGGTTGGTCGTGGAGGCGTAGATCTGGCCGAGGCCGCCGGTCGCGAGCACGACGGCACGGGCGTGGGCCGCGCCGACGCCGTCGACCTGGCCCTCGCCGATGACGTGCAGCGTCACGCCGCAGACGCGCTCGTCGGCGTCCGTGAGCAGGTCGACCACGAGCGCGTGCTCGATGACCTCGATGCCGGGGTCGTCGCGCACCCGGTCGAGCGCGGCGATGAGCGCGCGGCTGATCTCGCGCCCGGTCGCGTCGCCACCGGCGTGCAGGATGCGGTCGCGGTGGTGACCGCCCTCACGGGTCAGCGACAGGCCGCCCGTGTCGCCGCGGTCGAACTCGGCCCCGAGGGCGATGAGGTCCCAGACCGCGTCGGTGCCCTCACGCACGAGCGCCTCGACGGCATCGACGTCGCAGAGGCCGACGCCGGCCACGAGGGTGTCGTGGATGTGCTCCGCGGGGCTGTCCTCCGGCGACATGACGGCGGCGATGCCGCCCTGGGCCCAGGCGGTCGAGCCCTCGTCGAGCACCGTCTTGGTCACGAGCAGCACACGGTCGACCCGGCGGCGCAGCCGCAGCGCCGTCGTGAGCCCGGCGATGCCGGAGCCGACGACGATGACGTCGGCCGTCGCCGTCCAGCCCGGCACGGGAGCGCGCAGCCGCCTCGGGACGGTCACGTCGGGGAGCCCGCTCTGCGGCATACGCCTGGCCTCTCAGTCCTGGGTCTGGTGCTGGGTCTCGCGCTGGGTCTCGTGCTGGTGGTCGTGCTGGTCGTCGTGCTGGTAGTCGTGGTGGCGCTCCGTGACCGCGGAGGTCATCAGGCCGAAGCCGTCGGGGACGTCACCTGCATCGTGCCCCACCTCGACCGCGCGGTTGTGGTCGTCGACGAAGACGACCCGCGGCTCGAAGGTGCGCGCCTCGGCATCGTCCATCGCGGCGTAGGCGATGATGATGACCGTGTCACCGGGCGAGATGAGCCGGGCGGCGGCGCCGTTGATGCAGACGATGCCCGTGCCCCGCTCGCCCTCGATGGCGTAGGTCGTGAGGCGGTTGCCGTTGTCGACGTCGACGACGTCGACCTGCTGGCCGGGCCACAGGTCGGCTGCGTCGAGCAGGTCGCGGTCGATCGTCAGCGACCCGACGTAGTGCAGGTCAGCCTGCGTGACCGTCGCCCGGTGGATCTTGGAGTGGAGCATGAAACGCTGCACGATGCATTTCCTCGGTGCATAGGAGAGCGCGAACGGCTCTGTGGGAGAGAGGATCCCGCGACTCTCAGGGCTGGGTGAAGGTCTCCAGCGCGCCGCCGCCGGGGCCGACGAGGACGGGCAGGTTGTCGATCAGACGGGTCGTACCCACTCGCCCGGCGACGGCGAGCAACGCCTCCCCGCGGTACCACTCCGGCACGTCCTCGAGCGTGTCCGGGTGGACGAGCACGAGGTAGTCCACGAGCGCGAGCGGCTCACGCACGAGCACGGCCCGGGCCGCCCGTCGCACCGCCGACGGTCCCTCCGGAGCGGCTGCGGCGCCGGCACGCAGGGCAGCCGACAGGCACAGGGCGGTCTCGCGGTCGGAGTCCGTCAGGTAAGTGTTGCGGCTCGACATGGCCAGCCCGTCGGGCTCGCGAACGGTCGGCACCGACACGACCCGCACCGGGAAGTCGAGGTCACGGCACATGCGCCGGATGAGCAGCAGCTGCTGGGCGTCCTTCTGCCCGAAGTAGGCCGCGCTGCACCGGGTCAGGTGCATGAGCTTGCCGACGACGGTGAGCATGCCGTCGAAGTGGCCGGGGCGGGCCTGGCCCTCGAGCACGTCGCCCAGCGGGCCCGCCGAGACGCGCACGCCCGGGTCCCCCTCGGGGTAGACGACGTCGGGCGTCGGTGCGAAGACGAGGTCGACTCCCGCCGCGGTGCAGATCTCGAGGTCGGCGTCGAACGTGCGCGGGTAGCGCGAGAGGTCCTCCTTGGGCCCGAACTGGAGCGGGTTGAGGAAGATCGTCACGACGACGTGCTGGTGGGCCTTGCGGGCCTGGTGGATGAGCGTGGCGTGGCCGTCGTGGAGCGCGCCCATCGTCATGACGACGGCGACGTCACCGTCGTCGAGCGCCGACCGCGCCTCGCGCAGCTCCTCGCGGGTGCGCGCCACGACCGGCGCCTCCCGGGGAGTGGTCGCCCCGGTCGCCCCGCTCGCCTCGGCGGCGGCAGGCGTGGCACCTGTGTCGGTCGTAACAGTCGTGGCAGTCGTGTCTGTCGGGTGGGTCACGGTTGGTCCTCCTCGTGCGCGAGCAGCTCGAGCAGCGGGTCGGCGTCGGAGGCGCGGAGGCGTCCGCTGAGCAGGGCACGCTGCGCCGTCGCGCGGGCCAGGGCGAGATAGGTCGGCCGGATGTCCGGGGCGACCGTGCGCAGCAGCGCGACGTGCCCGGCCACGGTACCGGCATCGCCGCGGGCCACCGGACCGGTGAGGGCTGCGTCACCCCGCTGCAGGGTGTTGGCCAGGGCGGCCGAGAGCAGCGGCTCGAGCACGCGCGCCGGGTCCTCGACCCCGGCCTGTCCGAGCAGCTGCATCGCCTGCGCGACGAGGGTGACCAGGTGGTTCGACCCGTGGGCGAGCGCCGCGTGGTAGGTGACGCGGTCCTCCTCGGCGATCCACACCGGGTCGCCGCCCATCTCGATGACGAGGGCCTCCGCGAGCGGACGGGCGAGGTCGACGGTCGTCACGCCGAAGCAGCAGTCGTGCAGCCGCTCGAGGTCGAGCGCGGTGCCGGTGAAGGTCATGGCCGGGTGGACCGCGAGCGGCACGATGTCGCTGGCGGCCGCGGTCTCGAACACGGCGATGCCGTGGGCGCCGGAGGTGTGCAGGACGAGCTGGCCCGGGGTGAAGGTGCCGGTCGCGCTGAGCCCCGCCACGAGGTCGGCGAGCGCGTCGTCGGGCACGGCGAGCACCACGAGGTGCGCGCCGGCGACGACCTCGGGGATCGGTTTGACCGGGACTCCCGGCAGCAGCGTGGCGGCCCGTTCCAGGCTGGCCTCGCTGACGGCCGAGACGCCGGTGACGACGTGACCGGCGCGGGCGAGGGCGGCTCCGAGGACGGCTCCGACCCGCCCGGCGCCCACGACGCCGACGTCGAAGCGCGCGGGACGCTCGTGCGGGGTGCTCACCCACGGCACGCTATCGCCTACAGTCGGCGGTCGTGGATCCCGTTCCCTGGCGCGAGGCGTGGCACGAGGCGCTGTATGCCGCGGGCCGTGGTTTCTACGTCGCCCGCGGTGGACCGGCCGCCCACTTCACGACGGCTGCGCACGGCCCCACGGGGGCTGCGCTCGCTCGGGCGCTGCTGGCACTGCCGGACCACCCGGTCCGCGTCGTCGTCGACGTCGGCGCCGGCCGGGGCGAGCTCGCGACCCACATTGCCCAGGCCCTCGCGGCCGATGACGCCGCATCCGGGACGAGGCGTTCCCTCGAGCCGGGACCGGACGGCCCCCCTCGGACGCGGGTGGTGGCCGTCGACGTCGTCGAGCGCCCCGAGGGTCTGGACCCCCGTGTCGAGTGGGTCCGCTCCCCCGGCGGACCCGACCTGCCGCCGCAGCTGACCGGGCTCCGTGACGTCCTCGTCATCGCCCACGAGTGGCTCGACGTCGTCCCCTGCACCGTGGCCGAGGTCGACGCCACCGGCGCCGCGCGCGAGGTCCTCGTCGAACCCGGGACCGGCGCCGAGTCGCTCGGTGCCCCGCTCCACGCCCAGGACCTCCAGTGGGCCGAGAGCCACTGGCCCGCGGCCACCCCCGGCGACCGCATCGAGATCGGCCGCAGCCGGGACGAGGCCTGGGCCGACCTCGTCTCGCGCGTGGACTCGGGCACGCTCGTCGCGGTGGACTACGGCCACACGGCTGCCGCACGTCCCTCGAGGGGGACGCTCACGGCATACGCACACGGCCGGCTCACGACCCCCGTGCCCGACGGCTCGTGCGACCTCACGGCGCACGTCGCGATGGACACCCTCGACGCGGACGAGGTGCGCACCCAGCGCGAGGCCCTTCAGGCCCTCGGACTGTCGGGCACCACACCGCCGCACGCGCTGGCGAGCACCGACCCGCTCGCCTACCTGGCGGGCCTTGAGCGGGCGAGCACCGAGGCGCGACTGCTCGACCGCGACGGCTTCGGGGGCTTCCGGTGGGCGGTGAAGCGGGTCCGCAGCCACGACGTAACCTGAACGGCATGCGTCGTCTCGCCTCAGCGCTGCTCGCCTTCGGACTCCTCGTCGCCCTGCCGACGACCGCCTTCGCCCACGACGTGCTCGAGAGGACCGACCCCGCCGATGGCACCAGCGTCACGAAGCTGCCGGAGTCGGTGGTGCTCACCTTCTCCGAGGCGCCGCTGACCATCGGCGCCCAGGTCGTCGTCACCGGCCCGAAGGGCGCCGCCTCGTCCGGGGCCCCGACGATCACGGGGCGCGACGTCACCCAGGCCATCGCCCCCGACTCACCCGGCGGCGACTACACCGTGTCGTACCGCATCACGTCCGACGACGGCCACCCCGTCACGGGCACCTTCTCGTTCCACGCGGCGATCGGGCTCGACGGGTCGACGGCTGCGGCGGGCGCGACCGTGCACGTCAAGCCGGTCTCGAGCGCCGACGACGGCCAGAGCTCGCTCCTCGTGCCGATCCTGCTCACCATCGTCGGCACCGTGGTGCTGCTCGGCATCGGCGGCTTCCTCGTGCTGCGCGGCCGCCAGGCCGACCGCGCCTGAGCCGACCCCACCCGACGAGGCACGCCAGGTGACGTCCCGAACGGGCGGCACGGCATACTCGGGCGCATGAGCCACGTAGGGTCGACTCCGTGAGCAGCACGACGGGCACCCCGCACCCCAGCGGCGCCGACCTCGGTCACGGTCGCGAGCTCACCGTGGGCATCGGAGCGGGCGGGCTCGCGACGGCCGACATGGTGCTCAACATCGGCCCGCAGCACCCGGCCACGCACGGCGTCCTGCGGCTGCGCATCGTCGTCGACGGCGAGCGGATCGTCAGCGCCGAGCCGATCGTGGGCTACATGCACCGCGGCGCCGAGAAGCTCTTCGAGGTGCGTGACTACCGCCAGATCATCGTGCTCGCCAACCGCCACGACTGGCTCAGCGCCTTCTCCAACGAGCTCGGCGTCGTGCTCGGCGTCGAGCAGATGCTCGGCATGGAGGTGCCCGAGCGGGCCGTCTGGGCGCGCACCGCGCTGGCCGAGCTCAACCGCGTGCTCAACCACCTGATGTTCCTCGGCAGCTACCCCCTCGAGCTCGGCGCGATCACGCCGGTCTTCCACGCGTTCCGCGAGCGCGAGGAGCTCCAGGCGGTCATGGAGGAGGTCTCGGGCGGGCGCATGCACTACATGTTCAACCGTGTCGGCGGCCTCAAGGAGGACCTCCCGGCCGGGTGGATGGGGCGCGTCGACAAGGCGATCGCCAACGTGCGCAAGCGACTTCCCGACCTCGAGCGGCTCATCGTCGGCAACGAGATCCTCGAGGCGCGCACCCGCGGTGTCGGGGTGCTGCCGCTCTCGACGGTCGAGTCCTACGGCGTCTCCGGGCCGATCGCGCGGGCCAGCGGCCTCGACGTCGACCTGCGCCGCGACGCGCCCTACCTCGCCTACGGCGAGCTCTTCGGCGACAAGGGTCCCGGCCGGGTCGTGACGCGCACGGCGGGCGACTGCCTCGCGCGCCTCGAGGTGCTGCTCGAGCAGGTGCACGTCTCGCTCGACCTCGCGCAGGCCTGCCTCGACCGGCTCGTGCAGCTGCCCCAGGGCCCGATCAACGTCAAGCTGCCCAAGGTGCTCAAGGTCCCCGAGGGCGAGATCTACTGCGCCACCGAGAACCCCCTCGGATTCAACGGCTACTACCTCGTCTCGCGCGGGGAGAAGACGCCGTGGCGGCTCAAGCTGCGGTCGGCGTCGTTCAACAACGTCTCGGTACTGTCCGAGATGCTGCCGGGCCAGCTCATCGCCGACATGGTCGCGATCCTGGGCTCGATGTTCTTCGTCGTCGGGGACGTCGACAAGTGAGGGGTCGTATGCCGTCCGCCCGCCCCACGCGCGCCAGCGTCCTGCGCGCCGTGGCCGTCACGGTCATCACGGCCACGATCGCCCTCGCCGCGGCGTGCTCCGACGAGGACACCGTAGACACGATCCCGCCGCCGTGGCCGGTGCGCACGACGACCCCGGACGGTCCGCCGCAGCCGCCGACGGTCACGACGAAGCCGGCCCCCACCTCGACGGTGACGGTCGCCGGCACCACCTGAGCACTGCGGAGCCCCCCGCGGACGGGGTCCGAGCCGGGGCCTCGCGTTCGGTCGGGCGGAAGGTCACCGGTGCGAGGGCACTTCGCCGGACAGAGCCCCGGTCGACGTCCCGCGTTCAGACGTGATCGGTGTCGTCGTCCTCGTCGTCGCGCGGGCGCAGCCGGCACCAGGCCTGCACCACCATGCCGGCGACGGCGAGCAGCAGCGCCACGACGGCGTGCAGCACGAAGAGCCAGATGCGGTTGCGCTGCGAGTCGACGTCGCCGTCGGGCAGCAGCACGAGGGCGTTCGCGGCATACCACCCGACGAGCACGGCCCCGGTCAGGGCGCCCGCCTGGCCCAGCACGAGCGTGCGGGCGGCGCGCAGCGGCGTGACCGCGGGGTCGGGCCGGCCGTCGCGGACCCGGCGCACCTGCCAGCCGGCCAGGACGAGCCCGGCGCCGAGGACCACCATCGCCACCGCCCCGATCCAGCCGGGCTCGGGCACGGGGCTGCCGCCCGAGGACAGCCACCGAAGGACGAGCCACGCGACCACGGTCATGGCCAGTCCCGCGAGGACGAGCGTCGTGACGCGGATGCCGGAGTGTGGTCTCACTGCTGCTCCCATGGGGGACCGGGCCGCACGCCCGATCGGTCGAGGTCGGCCAGCAGGTCGACCACCGGGCGTATGCCGTGGGCACCCTCACCGACGCGCAGCGTGGCTCTCGGGTCGGCGTCGAGCCACGGCACGAGCACGAACGCCCGCTCGTGGGCCCGGGGGTGGGGCAGCGTGAGGCGTGCGTCGTCGCTCGTGACCTCGCGGTGTCCGCCCGGGCGGCCGTACTGGACGAGGTCGAGGTCGAGCGTCCTTGCACCCCAACGGACTTCGCGCGTGCGGCCGTGGTCGGCCTCGATGCGGTGCAGCTCGGCGAGCAGGTCGGTGGGGTGCAGCAGGGAGCGGCCGACGACGACGGCGTTGAGGTACTCCGGCTGGTCGGGGCCGCCGACCGGGTCGGTGGCCACGATGTCGGAGACGCCGGTGAGCGTGAGCCCCGGCAGGGCGGTGAGGGCCACGACGGCGTCCGTCAGCGTCTGGCCGCGGTCGCCGAGGTTGGTGCCGAGCGCGATGACGACGTGGGCCGCGTTGCTGCGCGAGACCTGCACCTGGACGTCGGTGAAGGGGTGACCGACCGGCGCCTCGGGCTTGTGCACGACGACCTCGACCGCGTCGACGAGGTCGTAGCGCAGGACGTCGTCGGCGATGACCTCCGCGAGGCGCTCGATGAGGTCGAACGAGGGCCCGGTGATGCGGGCGACGACGTCGCTCGCCACGGCGGCGTAGTTGACGGTGGCTGCGAGGGCGTCGCTGCGACCGGCCGGCTCGAGGTCGAGCGTCATCGTGACGTCGACGAGGAACGTCTGCCCGTCGCGCTTCTCGACGTCCAGCACGCCGTGGGTGCCGTGGGCCGAGACGCCCTGGAGCACGATGCGGTCGGTCATCGGTTCGGGCCCTCCGGGTCTGCAGCGTCGTCGAGCTCGTCGAGCTCATCGAGGTCGTCGGGCGCGTGCTCGAGCGCGGCCTGGACCACGGTCAGGGCACGCACGGTCGAGGCGACGTCGTGCACGCGCACGCACCACAGGCCCGCCATGGCGGCCATGACGGAGGTCGCGGTCGTCTCGACGTCCCGCTCGGCTGCGGGGCGCGGCTCGGCACCCTCCGGACGCCCGAGCCTGCCCAGGAAGGTCTTGCGCGACGCACCGAGCAGGACGGGGTGGCCGAGCTCGTGCAGGGCGGGCAGCGCAGCCATGAGGGCCCAGTTGTGGTCGGCGTTCTTGGCGAAGCCCAGGCCCGGGTCGAGCACGAGGAGGTCCTCCTCGATGCCGCCCTCGAGCAGGGCGTCGCGGCGTTGCCCCAGCTCGCGCAGCACGTCCTCGACGACGTCGTCGTAGGCGGCGCGCGACTGCATCTCGGTGCTGTGGCCGCGCCAGTGCATGGCGATGAAGGGCAGCCGGTTGGCCGCCACCCAGGGCACCATCTCGGCGTCGGCGAGACCGCCCGAGACGTCGTTGACGATGGTGGCCCCGGCGTCGACGGCGGCCCGGGCCACCGAGGCCCGCATGGTGTCGACGGACACGACGACGCCGTCGGACGCGAGGGCGGTCACGACGGGCAGGACGCGCCGCAGCTCCTCCTCGACGGAGGGCCGCTCGGCGCCGGGCCTCGTGGACTCGCCGCCCACGTCGACGATGTCGGCGCCGGCCGCCACGACCTCACGGCCGTGGGCGATCGCGGCCTCCTGCTCGAACCACTGGCCGCCGTCGGAGAAGGAGTCGGGCGTGACGTTGACGACGCCCATGACGAGCGTGCGGTCGCTCACCGACAGCAGCGTGGTCGCGTCGGGCGTGGTCCGGCCTCCGGATGCTGGCGCAGTCATGGGCGCCATTGTGTCGCGGCCCGGCCCGCGCGTGGAGCCGGGCCGGCCGACCCGGGCCGTCCCGGCGATCCCGCTGAGCGGGCCGGGACGGCTGGGCGGGCCGCGTGGTGCTGCGTGGAGGTGGGCCCGACGGTCACTTGTTGCCCTCGAGCATCAGCGCCATGGCCTCCGCTCGAGTGGCCGGGTCGCGCAGCTGGCCGCGCACCGCCGAGGTGATGGTGCTCGCACCGGGCTTGCGGATGCCGCGCATCGACATGCACAGGTGCTCGGCCTGGACCACGACGATGACGCCCTGCACGTCGAGGTGCTCCACGAGCGCGTCGGCGATCTGGGTCGTGAGCCGCTCCTGCACCTGTGGGCGCCGGGCGAAGACCTCGACGAGCCGGGCCAGCTTGGACAGCCCGGTGACCCGGCCGTCCTTGCTCGGGATGTAGCCGACGTGCGCGACCCCGTGGAAGGGCACGAGGTGGTGCTCGCACGTGCTGTAGAGCTCGATGTCCCGCACGATGACGAGCTCCTGGTGGTCGATCTCGAACGTCGTGCCGAGCACGTCGGACGCCGTCATGTCGAGACCCGCGTAGATCTCGCTGAAGGACCGCGCCACCCGGGCGGGGGTGTCGAGCAGACCCTCGCGGTCGGGGTTCTCACCGATGGCGAGCAGCAGCTCGCGGACGGCCGCCTCGGCGCGCGGCTGGTCGATCGCCACCGGTCAGCTCTTCTCGTTGGGGTTGACGGGGCGGTCGTCCGGCACCTCGATGACCTGCTCGGCGGGGTGCTCCTCGGCGAGCGGGTGCGCGCCGGCGGACGCGGCCTCCTCGATCTTGTCCTCGAGGCGCTTGTCGGCAGGCACCGGCGGGGGCAGGTGGCCGTTCTGGCCACCGGTGCCGTTGAAGCCGTTCTGGCCGTTCTGGGCGGCGATCTCGGCCGG
The DNA here is from genome assembly GCF_039532035.1 of Terrabacter carboxydivorans. Classification (NCBI taxonomy): domain Bacteria; kingdom Bacillati; phylum Actinomycetota; class Actinomycetes; order Micrococcales; family Intrasporangiaceae; genus Terrabacter; species Terrabacter carboxydivorans. Next base: position 40,080 of record NZ_BAAARE010000023.1, read on the forward strand.
GGTCAGCACCGGGGGGCGGTCGCTCAGCTGGCGCGTCTGCGACGAGAGCCAGGTCGGGCGCTCAGGTGCCTTGACGACCGGCTTGAACAGCTCGGCCAGCTCGTGGACGTTGAGCGTCTCCTTCTCGAGCAGCTCGAGGACGAGGTGGTCGAGCAGGTCGCGGTTGGCGTTGAGCGCGGCATACGCCTCGTCGTGGGCCGCGTCGATGAGGGCGCGGACCTCCTCGTCGACGACGCGGGCGATCTCCTCGGAGTAGTCGCGCTGGTGGCCCATGTCGCGACCGAGGAAGACCTCGCCGGTGCTCTGGCCGAGCTTGATGGCGCCGATGCGCTCTGACATGCCGAACTCGGTGACCATCTTGCGGGCCATGCCGGTGGCCTTCTCGATGTCGTTGCTCGCGCCGGTGGTCGGCTCGTGGAAGACGATCTCCTCGGCGACGCGGCCGCCGAGGGCGTAGGCGAGCTGGTCGAGGATCTCGTTGCGGGTCGTGGAGTACTTGTCGTCGATCGGCATGACCATCGTGTAGCCGAGGGCACGGCCACGCGGCAGGATCGTCACCTTGGTCACCGGGTCGGTGTGGTTGAGCGCCGCGGCGACGAGGGCGTGACCGCCCTCGTGGTACGCCGTGATCTTGCGCTCCTTGGCCGACATGATGCGCGTGCGCTTCTGCGGGCCGGCGATGACGCGGTCGATGGCCTCGTCGAGGGCCTCGTTGTCGATGACCTTCTTGTCGCCGCGGGCCGTCAGCAGGGCGGCCTCGTTGAGGACGTTGGCGAGGTCCGCACCGGTGAAGCCGGGCGTGCGGCGCGCGACGGCGAGCAGGTCGACGTCGGCCGTGACGGGCTTGCCCTGGGCGTGGACCTCGAGGATGCGGTGGCGGCCGATCATGTCGGGAGCGTCGACGGCGATCTGGCGGTCGAAGCGGCCCGGGCGCAGCAGGGCCGGGTCGAGGATGTCGGGGCGGTTGGTCGCCGCGATGAGGATGACGTTGGTCTTGACGTCGAAGCCGTCCATCTCGACGAGCAGCTGGTTGAGCGTCTGCTCGCGCTCGTCGTGACCGCCGCCCATGCCGGCGCCGCGGTGACGACCGACGGCGTCGATCTCGTCGACGAAGACGATGGCCGGCGCGTTGGCCTTGGCCTGCTCGAAGAGGTCGCGGACGCGGCTCGCGCCGACACCGACGAACATCTCGACGAAGTCCGAGCCGGAGATCGAGTAGAACGGCACGCCGGCCTCACCCGCGACGGCACGCGCGAGCAGCGTCTTGCCGGTGCCGGGCTGGCCGTAGAGCAGCACGCCCTTGGGGATCTTGGCGCCGACGGCGAGGAACTTCGCGGGCTCCTGGAGGAACTCCTTGATCTCCTGGAGCTCCTCGATGGCCTCGTCGCAGCCGGCCACGTCGGCGAAGGTGACCTTCGGGGTGTCCTTGGTCGCGAGCTTGGCGCGGGACTTGCCGAACTGCATGACCCGGTTGCCGCCGCCCTGCATCTGGCCCATCAGGAACCAGAAGAGCGCGAGGATGACGATGATCGGCAGGATCGAGAAGAGCAGCGAGCCGAACCAGCTGGGCTGGTCGATCTGGTCGTCGACCCCCTGGGCCGGCGGCTTGTTGTTGAGCGCCTGGACCACCTGGCCGCCGCGCGCGTCGACATAGAAGGCGTAGACCGACTTGGCGTCCTTCACCGTGCCGTCGGGCGAGGTGTAGGGCGTCTTGAGGGTCAGCTCCATGCGCTCGTTGTTGAGCAGCTTGGCCGACTCGACGTTGCCGTCGGTGATCTGCTTCATCGCCGCCGACGTGTCGATCCGGGGCGGGCCGGACTCGGAGAACATCATGCCGAAGACGAGCGCGCTGATGAGGACCAAGATCCACAGCAGTGGTGTGCGCAGTATCCGCTTAGCGTCCATGTACGTGCGGGACCTGTCGGGCCCCGGTCCTCCTGCTCGTCCGGTGAGTTTGTCCACCGGCACAACGTCCGGTGGGCCACCAGTGTTCCGCATGCGCCCGACCGGTGACCAACCCGTCCGTCCAGGGTTCGCGCCGGGGCCGCGCGCTCAGCGGTCGGTGGCCGCGCGCAGGGCCTCCAGGACCCGCCGGTCGATGCCGTCGGGGCTGAGGCGCGCCTCGTAGTTGGCGTTGCCGGCCCAGTCGGCGAGGGCCGTCGCGACGTCGGGGTCGGTGAAGCCGGCACCCGCCAGCCGCTCGCGCACCTCGTCGGCGAGATCGCCCTCGAGCGCCTGCACGTCCTCGGGCCTGCCGAAGTACATCTCCCAGTCCGACAGGAGGCGTCCGAGCTCGGTCACCGGGTCGGTGTGGTCGTCGACACGGAGGTCGGCGAGCACCCCGCACGCGTCGTAGCCGGAACCCGGCTCGACGGCATACATCGCCGCGCTCTGGCGCCCGCGGGAGTCCCCGCCGGCGGCGTCACCGGCGACGAGCGCGGCGAGCAGGCGCCGGGCGAGGGGCTGCTCGGCCGTCGCGTGCCAGGCGCGCTCCATCTCCTCGACGACTTCGGGCCCGGTCAGGATGTTGCCCTGGATGGCGTATGCCGTGTCGCCGTCGTCGCGCGCGACGCCACCGGCCCAGGCGTTGCACTCCGAGCCGGTGAAGGTCGCGGCCGAGCCGAGCCCCACGACGCCGACCTGCCTGGTCTCGCGGCCCTCGTCGAGCGAGGTCGCGGCGGCGAGCGCCTCCTCGGCGCCCTCCCCCGCGGCGAGCCGGCCGAGCAGCTCCTCGAGGTAGGCGACGTGGGCGAAGGACTGGGTCGCGACGGCGCCGACGCCGAGGCGGGCGCCGGGCACGACAGCGCCGACGGCGAGGAACTTGCTCGCGACGGCGATGCCGTGGGCATCACCCTGTCGCGCGACGATCGAGAAGGTCACGGCTCTCCCCCGGGCTCAGGCGTAGACGTGCGGGGCGAGGGTGCCGACGCAGCGCAGGTTGCGGTACTTCTCGGCGTAGTCGAGGCCGTAGCCCACGACGAACTCGTTGGCGATGTCGAAGCCGACGTACTTGACCGGGATGTCGACCTTGACGACGTCGGGCTTGCGCAGCAGCGTGCAGATCTCGACCGAGGCGGGGCTGCGGGACTCGAGGTTGGACTTGATCCACGACAGGGTCAGGCCGGAGTCGATGATGTCCTCGACGATGAGCACGTGGCGACCGCTGATGTCGGTGTCGAGGTCCTTGAGGATGCGCACGACGCCGGAGCTCTTCGTGCCGGACCCGTAGGACGAGACCGCCATCCAGTCCATCGGGGCGGTGCCCGGGAGGGCACGCATGAGGTCGGCCATGACGACGACGGCACCCTTGAGGACGCCGACGAGCAGGAAGTCCTTGCCCTCGTAGTCCTTCCAGATGTCGGCGGCGAGCTCGGCGAGCCGGGCCTGGATCTGCTCCTCGGTGAGCAGGACCTTGGCCAGGTCGGCTCCCATGTGCTCGTGGTCCACGAAGGCTCCTCGATGTGTGGCGATGTGTGGCGATGTGTGGCGACGGGTGTGGCGCTGCGGGTCGCGCGGGGCGGGCTCCATTCAACCGCACCGGGCCCGGCTGGACGAACGTCCCGCACCTCTGCGGGCCCCCACCCGGGGGGGCGTATGCCGGGTGGCCGGGCCTCAGGCGTGGGCGGGCGCGCGCAGCGGGCTGAAGACGATCGCTCCACCGGTGCGGGCGACGGCGATGCCGCCCGGCACGTGCAGCGGTCCCTGCCCGTGCCACGACGTGAGCAGGGCGTCCAGCGACTCGACGTGGGCGGCACTGACGTCGGCGAGCGGCGCTCCGGCCTCGGCGGCGAGCAGCCGCCAGACCCGGGTGCGGATCGCCCGCGGGAGAGCGGCCAAGGCGTCGAGGTCGACACCGTCGCCGCCGGGTCCGTCGGGGAGGTCGGCACGCGCCCGGACTGCGAGGGTCTCGAGGTAGTCGGCGTCCTCGCGGAGCAGGTCGGCGCTGCGCGCGAGCGCCGCGCCGAAGCCCGGGCCGAGGTCGGACTCGAGCGTGGCGAGCAGCCGTCTGGCACGGACCCGGCGGAACGAGTCGTCGCTGTTGTGCGGGTCGTCCCAGGGGTGGATGTCGTAGGCCGCGCAGGCGGCGAGGGTCGTGGCCCTCGGCAGGGCGAGGAGGGGACGCACGAAACGGTCGCGGCGCACCGGCATACCGCTGAGCGACCGGGCGCCCGAGCCCCGGGACAGGCCGAGGAGGACCTGCTCGGCCTGGTCGTCCCGGGTGTGACCGATGAAGACGGTGCAGGCACCGAGGCGGTCGGCGGCGGCCACGAGCGCGGCGTAGCGGGCCGAACGGGCGTCGGCCTCGAGCCCGGCGCCGCTGGTGCGCACCTCGGCGGCCACCACCTCGACGGGGTCGAGCCCGAGCTCACGGCACAGGGCCGCGGCGTCCCGAGCCACCTCGGCGGAGCGCTCCTGGAGGCCGTGGTCGACGACGACCGCGCCGGCACGCACCCCGGCGCGGGGCGCCTCGAAGGCGAGCGCGGCGGCGAGCGCCACCGAGTCGGGACCACCCGAGCAGGCGACGAGCACGACGCCGCCCTCGGGCACGTCGGCGAGGTGCTCGCGCACCGCGAGGCGGGTGGCGGCGACGGCGGGGTCGGGACCGGGCATGTCTGAGGGACCTCGCATCGCTCAGCCGTGGACCCGGCGCACCCAGGCGTCCGGCTCGAGGATCTCGGCGGCCCGGGGCAGCGTCTCGGGCGAGGTCCAGACCGCGTTGAAGCCGTCGCGGCCGACCTGGTCGGTGACGGCCCGGACGAAGACGGCGCCGTCGCGGTACTGGCGCATCTTGGCGTCGAGGCCGAGGAGCCTGCGCAGCAGCCGGTCGACGCCGACGGAGCTGTTGCGGCGCTGGTCGAACTTGCGGCGGATCTCGTCGACGCTCGGGATGACCCGGGGCCCGACGGCGTCCATGACGACGTCGGCGTGACCCTCGAGCAGCGACATGACGGCGGTCAGTTCGGCGATCTGCGCCTTCTGCTCGGGGGTCGCGAAGAGCTGGCCGACGCCCTCGCCGGAGCTCAGCACCTGCGGCAGGTTCTTCGTCAGCTGCTCGAAGCGCTTCGAGAGGTCCTCGGGGGTGGGGGCGAGGTCGACGGCGAGGGCCTGGGTGCGCGAGACCATGTGGTCGCGCAGCCACGGCACCGCGGTGAACTGCACCCGGTGCGTCTCCTCGTGCATGGCGACCCAGCGGCGGAAGTCGGTCGGGTCGACCTCCATGCGGCGCTCGGCGGCCACGATGTTGGGGGCGACGAGCATGAGGCGCGGGACGCCGCCCGGGGCGAGGTCGTACTGCCCCAGCACCTTGCTCGACAGGAACGCGAGCAGGCCGCCCATCTCGGCGCCCGTCACCTTGCCGCCGATCGCGGCCGCGGTGGCGCTCGTGGGCGACTTCTTCGTCGCGTTGAGCTTGTCGACGACGGGGTCGAGCATCGAGCGGAACGAGTCGACGTTGGCGCTGATCCAGCCCGCCCGGTCGACGACGAGCGGGTCGGGGGCGCCGGCCGGCGCGGTGAGGGCGCTCGTCTCCGCGACGGGGGCGACGGCCGAGGCCGCGGCGGCGCGCAGGTCGGCCACGATGGCGGCCGCCTCGTCGCCGGAGACCTGGGGTCCCGGGTTGACGACGGCGCGGCCGGTGCGCTTGGCGAACTCGTAGTCGACGGACGCGGCCGGGGCACCACCACCGACTCGTTCGGGACGGGAGGCGTCCTCCGGGGTCCGGTGGGTCGTGTCGGTCATGCCAGCCCTTTCCGTGCCGTGACGAAGTCGACGTCGCGCGAGGTGCCTGGGAGGCCGGACCCTCGACTGCGAGGTCGTGAACGTCGTCACGAACCCGGTCCCCGAGAGACCTTTCGGCCCGTCAGCGGCACCCGCAGGAGGCGATCGCCGCTACCAGACGGTCCAACGCCGCCCGAGCGTCGTTGGTTCCCACTCCGGCGACCATACCCACGAAGACGAGGAGCCGACCGTCGTCGTCGACGACGCTTCCCGCGAGCGCGTTGGCGCCGGTCAGCGTGCCGGTCTTGGCGCGGGCGCGGCCGGCCGCCGCGTGGTCGGCGCCGGTGAACCGGTCGGCCAGCGTGCCCGTCAGGCCACCGATCGGCAGGCCGTCGAGGGCCCGCCGCAGCACCGGGTGCTTGCCGTCGTAGCCGAGCACGAGGACGTCCGACAGGAGCGAGGCGCGCACCCGGTTCTCGCGCGAGAGCCCGCTCGCGTCGGAGAGGGTCACCCCGGTCGTGTCGAGGCCCAGCGCGGCGACCTGCGAGACGACCCACGCGCCCACGGCGGGGAACGCGGTGCCCGCGCCGGAGCGGTAGGCGGCCTGCCGGGTGAGGATCTCGGTGAGGGCGTTGTCGCTGTCGGTCAGGGCGAGGGCGAGCTGCTCGCGCACCGGGGCCGACTGCACGCTGCCGAGGATCGAGCCCGGGCCGGTGGCCGGCGCACTCGTCGTCGCGGTGGGAGTCGCGGCGTCTGCGGGGGCCGCCGCGCCCGAGCCCGTGGAGTCGGTGGAGTCGGTCGAGGGCGTGCCGTCGGTCGAGGGGGTGGCGGTCGAACCCGTGGTGGCGGTCGGCATCGGCGAGCCGGGGACGCCGGGCGCCTTGCCCCGGGGCGCGACCGTGACGGTGACCCCGCGGCCCTCGAGCAGGCGCACGAAGGCCGTGCGCACCGCCAGGACGGGGTCGGCGGGGCCGGGGGCGCCGCCGCGGGCCCGCTGGCTCGACAGTCCGAGCATGGCGACGGCGCCGGTGATGCCCGAGCTGCGGAACGTCGAGCCCCACGTCGAGGCCGTGGTGGGCCCGTTCGCGTAGGTCTCGTCGACGTAGAGCGTGACCGAGCGGGTGCCGCGGGTGCGGAGCGAGGAGGCGACCTGGTCGGCGAGGTCGCCGAGGCCGGCACGGCCTGCCACGGCCTGGGGGTCGCCCTTGCCCGGTGCGAGCAGCGAGTCGCCGCCCGCCACGAGCACGACCTGTTCGGGGGTGTCACCCTGGCGCACCACGGTGCGCAGGGTCTCGTCGGGCGCGAAGGTCTGGCCGATCGCCGTCGCCGAGAGCAGCTTCGTCGTCGAGGCCGGGATGCGCAGCTCGTCGCCGCGCTGGTCGAGCAGCACCTCGCCGGTCTGCCCGTCGCGCACGACGAGGGCCGAGTCGCGCAGGGCCGGCAGCGACACCACGGACGCGAGGGCACGCTCGATGCCGCTCGGGGTCGCCGCGGCGGTCTCGCCCGCCAGCGACGGCAGCGGCGCCTCCACCGACGTCGGCAGCGTGGGCTGCGGCACGACCGGCAGCGTGCGCCGCCCGACGTACTCGGTCGGTGCGGGCGGCGGCAGTGGACGCAGCGTCAGCACACCGGGCGCGGCGTCGGCGACGTCGAGGACGGCATACCCCAGCAGGATCGTCACGACCGACCACACGACGGCCATCCCGTAGGTGAGGCGGGGAGCGCGTCGGCCCGGCTCGGACCCTGGCGCCATGGCACGTCACCCCCCGTCCGTCGTTCGTGCTGTTTCGCGCAAGGCCGGTCCTTGCTGACACACTGTCGCGGACGATTCTGTCAGCCGCAGGCGAGTGCTCCGGCACGCGCGCCGCACCCGAGACAGCACCCGAAGACCGTGAAGAAGGGGAAGACGTGGAGTTCGACGTCACCATCGAGATCCCGCGCGGACAGCGCAACAAGTACGAGGTCGACCACGAGACGGGTCGCATCCGCCTCGACCGCTACCTCTTCACGCCGATGGCCTACCCCGCCGACTACGGCTACATCGAGGACTCGCTCGGCGAGGACGGCGACCCCCTGGACGCGCTCGTGCTGCTGCCCGAGCCGGTCTTCCCCGGCGTCGTCGTCGAGGCCCGCCCGATCGGCGTCTTCCACATGACCGACGAGGCCGGCGGCGACGACAAGGTGCTGTGCGTGCCGGTCGACCCGCGCACCGCCGACGTCCAGGACATCTCCGACGTCAGCACGTTCACGCTCGACGAGATCCAGCACTTCTTCGAGCGCTACAAGGACCTCGAGCCCGGCAAGCACGTCGAGGGCTCCGACTGGGGCAACCGCGAGGCCGCCGAGAAGATCATCGGCGAGGCCTTCGACCGCGCCAAGGAGCAGGGCACCTCGACCGCCCGCTGGGCGATGCCGCAGGGCCACTGAGCCTGCCCCGACCCGACGCGTGCGTATGCCGCGTGCCGACCCCCGCCGCCCACCCGGGCTGCGGGGGTCGTGTCGTCACAGGCGCCGACGTCTCCGTGGGTCGTACCGAAGGAGGTCGATGGAACAGCAGATGGTGCTGCGTCCGGCGGGGTGATGACCCCACCGGACGCAGCACCATGCGCCGTTCCTTGTGGCGTCGGGGTCAGCCGACCTCGGCGGCATCCCCGGCAGCAACAGCCACGGGCTCGCGGGTGGACTCGGCCGGCGCGGCGAGCGGCTGTGCGGGCCGGGGCCGCAGCACGAGGGCCGCGACGAGCAGCGCGACGAGGGTGAAGGCCGCCGACGTGAGGAACGCCGGCTCGACGCCCGGGACGAACCGGCCCGGCACCGCCTGCGAGGCGTAGACGCTGACGATCGCTGCGAGGCCGATGGCGCCGCCGAGCTGCTGCGCGGTCTGGAGCAGGCCGGAGACCGTGCCGGCCTGGGCGCGGTCCACGCCGCCGAGCACGACCACCGTGACCGGCATGAAGACGAGCGCGGCCGAGACGCCGTTGAGCACGAGCGCTCCGAGCAGGTGCGCGGCATACGTGCTCGTCGTCGTGATGCTGCTCAGCCACACGAAGCTCGCGGTGAGTCCGAGCGTGCCCACGAGGAGCATCGGTCGGGGGCCCACCTTGGCCACGAGGCGGGCGCTGACCCGCGACGTCGCGAAGATCGCGAGGCTGAGCGGGAGGAACGCGGCGCCGGTGGCGACCGGGCTGAAGCCGAGGACGAGCTGGAGGTACTGCGTCACGAGGAAGAACGTCGAGAACTGCGCTCCGACGACCAGAGCCATGAGCACGAGCGCGCCACCACGGGTGCGGTTGCGCACGAGGGCGAGCGGAAGCAGCGGCGCGGGGACCCGGCTCTCGGTGCGCACGAACAGCGCGATGAGGGCCACGCCGACGACGAACGACGCCAGCGTCAGCGGAGCGGTCCAGCCACGGTCGGCGGCGCTGATGAAGCCGTGCACGACGGCGACCGAGCCGAGCGTCGCGGTGACCGCACCCACGACGTCGAAGCGTCCACGGATGCGCGGCGTCTCGGTGACGAAACGGCGGGCCAGCACGAGCACGACGGCGCCGATCGGGACGTTGACGAAGAGGGTCCAGTGCCAGCTGACGAAGTCGGTCAGGGCGCCACCGAGCAGCAGGCCGATGGAGGCGCCGGCGGACGACACCGCGGTGAAGAGGGCGAGTCCGCGGTTGCGGGCCGCCTCGTTCGGGGCGCTCGTCGTCACGAGGGCGAGGACGCTCGGCGCGGCGAGCGCGGCACCGACACCCTGGAGGGTGCGGGAGGCGATGAGCCACGTCGGGGACGTCGCGAGACCGCCGAGCAGGCTCGCGACGGTGAAGATCGCCAGGCCGATCTCGAAGCTGCGCAGGCGCCCCAGGACGTCACCGAGCCGGCCGCCGAGGAGCAGGAGACCGCCGAAGGCGAGGGTGTAGGCGTTGAGCACCCACGACAGGCCGGCCGGCGTGAACCCGAGGTCGGTCTGGATGTGCGGGAGCGCGACGTTCACGACGGTGGCGTCGAGCACGAGCATGAGCTGGGCGACGAGGACGACGCCGAGGCCGATGGCTCCGCGACGTGCGGCGCGCTCGGACCCGGCGGGTTGCCGTGGGTCGGTGGTGGTGCGGGTGGTGGTGGTCGACATCTCAGACCTCAGGATTCGTGGTGCTGGGACCGGTGGTCCGCGGACGGGGTGCGCGAGCTCTCGACGGTGAGCGGGTCGCGGGTCATGGGGGTGAAGGCGGCGGCTCGGGTGCGCGGGGCACCGGAGCCGCTGGCGGCACCGGTCTGCTCACGGCGCTGGACGAGCGGGGCGCGGTGCGTGGTGGCCAGGTGCGAGCGGTGGACGCGGAGTGCCTGTCGGGTGGGTCGGATCGTGGTGGTCATGGGTGCCGGACTCCTCTGTGACGACGGTCGGCGCTACGATTAGCGGAGAACCACTCCGGTTCTGCCTGACCCACAATACGGAGACACTCTCCGTTTTAGCAAGGGAGATTTCTCGTGACGCCTGCCGTAGCCGGCAAGGCGACGCTCGATCCGTCGCCGGAATCTGTTGCCGCCCAAGGGGAATCGGCCAACGGACCCGCCCCGGACAATGCCCCGAAATCCCCTCGCCCGATGCGGGCCGACGCCAAGCGCAACTACGACAAGATCCTCGCGACGGCACGGATCGTCTTCACCGAGCGCGGCACGGACTCCTCCCTCGACGAGATCGCCAAGCGCGCCGGAGTCGGCCCGGGCACGCTCTACCGCCACTTCCCCACCCGCGAGGCCCTCGTCGACGCGCTGATGCAGGACTGGACCGACCGCGTGGCCGCCGACGCCGACGCCGCCATCGCCACCGGCCTGCCCGCACGCCAGATGCTGCTCGACTGGTTCGAGCACTTCATCGACCACATCACCCTGCACCGCGGCGCGGCGAGCAAGATCTGCGCCGCCATGGACGACCCCGCCTCGCCGATGTACCGCAAGTGCCGCGTCATGAGCGAGGCCAACGCCCGCGTCATCGACCACCTCGACGCCGACGGCGACCTCCGCCCCGGCATCGACGCCGCCAACGTCATGCGGCTCGTCAGCGGGGTCGCGAGCGTCGCCGACACGAGCCGCACCGAGCTCGACGTGCGGCCCATGCTCGAAGTCGTCGTCGACGGGATTGTTCACGACTGACCGGTGGTTGCACCGGCATGACCGTCGACCTGCGCATCTTCACCGAGCCCCAACAGGGCGCCACCTACGACGACCTGCTCGCCGTCGCGCGAGCCACCGAGGACCTCGGCTTCAGCGGCTTCTTCCGCTCCGACCACTACCTGGCCATGGGTGGGGACGGCGGCGCCGGACCGACCGACGCCTGGACGACCCTCGCCGGCCTCGCCCGTGAGACCTCGACGATCCGGCTCGGCACGCTCGTCACGTCGGCCACCTTCCGCCTACCCGGGCCGCTCGCGGTCCAGGTCGCCGGCGTCGACCAGATGGGTGGTGGACGCGTCGAGCTGGGACTCGGCGCGGGCTGGTTCGAGGCCGAGCACACGGCATACGGCATCCCCTTCCCGCCGCTCGGCGAGCGCTTCGACCGGCTCGAGGAGCAGCTGGCCGTCATCACGGGACTGTGGGGCACCGAACCGGGAGCGACGTTCAGCCACAAGGGAACCCATTACCCCATCGCGGACTCCCCCGGTCTCGTCAGGCCGACCCAGCCGGGCGGCGTGCCGATCATCATCGGTGGCGGCGGCAAGCGCCGCACGCCGGCCCTCGCCGCGCGATATGCCGCCGAGTTCAACGCCCCGTTCATGCCGGCCACCGATGCCGGCCGGCTCTTCGAACGGGTCCGCGACGTCGCGACGGAGGCCGGACGGGACCCGGCCTCGCTCACCTGCTCGGCCGCCCAGGTCGTCTGCATCGGGCGCGACGAGGCCACCCTGCGACGACGCGCCGACGCCATCGGGCGCGACCTCGACGAGCTGCGCGCCAACGGCCTGGCCGGCTCACCCGACGAGGTCGTGGACAAGCTCGCGGCGTTCGAGGCCGCGGGAGCCGAGCGGCTCTACCTGCAGGTCCTCGACCTCACGGACCTCGACCACCTGGCCGACATCGCGGACGGCGTGCTGCACCAGCTCGTCTGAGCCGCCACCCCCGGCCGACGACCCGGACGGAGCGCACCCTCGACGACGCGCTCCGTCCGGGTCGAGCGAGCACCCTGCCCCACCAACCAGAGAACGCCACCACCCTCTCGACTTGATATGCATAGGTTATCTATGTAAATTGGAGCGAGTGACCGAACCGACCACCCTGGGCAACGACCTGCTGCGCTCGGCCGCGCGACTCTCGCGCTGGGCCAGCCGGCACGCGTCGTTCGACGTGCCCTTCGCGCAGGCCCGGCTGCTCGCCCTCCTCGACGAGCTCGGACCCTCGCGCGTCAGCACCCTCGCGGCCGCCGATCACAGCAGCCAGCCGACGATCACCACCCAGCTGCAGCGCCTCGAGGCGTCCGGCTGGGTCGACCGCGCGTCAGACCCCGACGACGCGCGCGCCACCGTGATCTCCCTCAGCGCCGAGGGCCACGCCGCACTCGAGAGCGTGCGCCGCGCCCGACTGGCCGTCCTGTCCCCTGCTCTCGACCAGCTCGACGGACCCGCACTCGACCGGGTCCGGGTCGCCATCGACGTCATGAACGAGCTGCTCGCCGCGGCGGCGGACGCCCCTGTCCCCCACCCCACCCGAAAGGACGGATGACCACCACCATGTGGCGCCAACCCAAGACCGTCTGGTCGATCGCCTTCGCCTGCGTGATCTCCTTCATGGGCATCGGCCTCGTCGACCCCATCCTCAAGCCGATCGCCGACGAGCTCGGCGCCGGCCCCTCGCAGGTCTCGCTCCTGTTCACCAGCTACCTCGCCGTCATGGGCATCGCGATGCTCGGGACCGGGTGGGTCAGCAGCCGCGTCGGCGCCAAGCGCACCCTCCTGCTCGGGCTCGCGCTGATCATCGTCGGCGCCGCCCTCGCCGGCAGCCAGGACTCCGTCGGCGGCATCGTCTCCTTCCGCGCCCTCTGGGGCCTCGGCAACGCCCTCTTCATCGCGACCGCCCTCGCGACCATCGTCAACGCCGCGTCCGGCTCGGTGAAGCAGGCCATCATCCTCTACGAGGCCGCGCTCGGCGTCGGCATCGCGACCGGCCCGCTGCTCGGCGGCTGGCTCGGCGGCATCTCGTGGCGCTGGCCGTTCTACGGCGTCGCCGTCCTCATGGCGATCGCCTTCATCGCGACCGTCGCCACCCTGCCCAAGACCCCGCCGGCCGACACGCCGACCTCGCTCGCCGCGCCGCTGCGTGCCCTGGGCCACCGCGGCCTGCTCACCGTCGGCGTCACGGCGCTGCTCTACAACTTCGGCTTCTTCACCCTGCTGGCCTTCACGCCGTTCCCGCTCGCCATGGGCGCGCACCAGATCGGCTTCATCTTCTTCGGCTGGGGCCTGCTGCTGGCGATCACGTCGGTCTTCGTGGCCCCGATGATCCAGCGCCGTTTCGGCACGATGGCCGGCATCGTCGGCGCCCTGCTCGGCTTCGCCGTCATCCTCGCCGTCATGGCCGCCCAGACGGAGAACAAGACCGTCCTGGTCGTCGGCACGATCCTCGCCGGCGCCTTCCTGGGCGTGAACAACACGCTGATCACCGAGACCGTCATGAAGGTCGCCCCGGTCGAGCGCGGAGTCGCTTCTGCCGCCTACTCGTTCGTCCGCTTCAGCGGTGGCGCCATCGCGCCGTGGCTGGCCGGCAACCTCGGCGAGAAGTCGATCCACCTGCCGTTCTGGGTGGGCTCCGGTGCCGTCGTGCTCGGCGTGCTCGTGCTGCTCACGGCGCGCCACATCATCAGCGCGCTCGACGAGGCCCCGGGCCACGGCGCCGAGGCCGTCACCTCGCGCACCGAGGCCGAGGCACTCACGGTAGGCGACGCCTGACCGGCCGCTCCCCACTCCGGTCGAACGCCGCGCCCTCCGGGGCGCGGCGTTCGCGCGTTCGGCGCCAGGGTGCACACGGCATACGCACGCCGTATGCCGTGTGGTCAGCGCGACGACGCGAGGCTGGCCTCCCCGGACTCGACGAGACTCGTCTCGCTGCTGCCGAACCGGACCCCGCGGCGCTCCTTGCCCAGCGCGGTCAGGACGACCACGGCGACGAGGACCGGCACGATCGTCACGGCGAGCGCGAACGGGTAGCCACGCGAGGAGGCGATGGCCTGCTGGATCGGCAGGTTGAAGGCCGCGAGGCAGTTGCCGAGCTGGTAGGTGACGCCGGGGTAGAAGCCGCGGATCTCGTCGGGGCTCAGCTCGGTCAGGTGGGCCGGGATGACGCCCCACGCCCCCTGGACCACGACCTGCATGAGGAACGACCCGAGCACGAGCATGCCGGCCGTCTGCGAGTACGCGAAGAGCGGCACGATCGGCAGGCCGAGCAGGGCGCAGAAGATGATGACGACCTTGCGCCCATGACGCTCGGAGAGGGCACCGGCGACGGCACCACCGGCGATGGCACCGACGTTGTAGATGACGGCGATCCACGTCGCGGTGCTCTTGGCGAGGCCCGCACCGCCGTCGTCGCTCGCCTTGAGGAAGGTCGGGTAGATGTCCTGCGTGCCGTGGCTCATCCAGTTGAACGCCGTCATGAGCAGGACGAGGAAGACGAACCGGCGCCAGATCGCCCGGTTGGAGAGGAGCTGGCGCACCGAGGTGCTGGTCTGCCGCACCCGCTCGTCGGCGCTCTGCCACACCTCGGACTCGACGACGCGGGAGCGGATGACGAAGGTGATGGCCGCCGGGATGATCGAGAGGGCGAACATCCAGCGCCACGACAGGCCCAGCCACGAGTTGACGAGGAGGAAGGCGAGCGAGGCCAGCAGGTAGCCCATCGAGTAGCCGCCCTGCAGGATCCCTGAGAAGAAGCCGCGCCGGTCGGCCGGCAGCTTCTCCATCGCCAGAGCGGCACCGAGACCCCACTCGCCTCCCATGCCGATGCCGTAGAGCATCCGCAGGACCATGAGGACCGCGAAGTTCGGCGCGAAGGCGCAGACGAAACCGACGACGCTGTAGAAGGCGACGCAGGTCATGAGCGGGATGCGGCGCCCTCGGCGGTCGGCCCAGAGCCCGAAGATGAACGCCCCCACCGGACGCATGACGAGGGTCATGGTCGTGATGAAGGCCATCTGGGCCAGCGACTTGTGGAAGTCCTTGGCGATGTCGGCGTAGATGAGCACGACGAGGAAGTAGTCGAAGGCGTCCATCGCCCAGCCGAGGTAGGCGGCGGCGAACGAGTTGCGCTGGTCGGACGTGAGTCTGGTGCGTGCCTGCGCTGGCGCAGCCATCCGTGCCTCCCGTGGGTCGAGGGCCGGCGGGGATGTCCGTCATGCCCTCTTCGACCACATACCTGGAGTCTGGGAAAACCCTGACAGCACGCGGCGATCACGGGTCACCCGCGCTCAGCAGAGCAGGTCGGCCAGCCCCGTCCCGCCCCTGCGACGTGGACCGCCGCGGATGTCGTAGGACTCGAGCAGCAGCTCGGCCAGCTCGACCCGGTGCAGTCGGTCGAGCCGCACCCACATCGTCACGCGGAACCGGAACGTGTCGATGCGCACGAAGACGTCGCGACGACCGGCGAGCGCCGCCTCGGTGTCCATCTCGCCCGTCCACACCTGGACGAGCTCGCCCCCGTCGTCGCCGCGTCGCAGACGAGCGAACGTATGCCGTCCGGCCCGCCAGGCAGGTGACCCGTCGTGGGCGACCGTGCGCTCCGCGCCGGGCAGCCGTCCGGCCAGCTCGTCCACCTCGGCCCAGGTCGGCATCGCGCTCCTCCTCCCGAGCAGGCTAGACCGCCTGCATCGACCACTCGTCCGTCCGGGACCCGCAAACTCTGGCCCCTCGACGGTGGAGGAGGGGCCAGACGTGGCCTCTCGACGCGTCGGGACCCACGAAAAGTGGCCTCTCGACGGTAAAGGAGAGGGGCGCGCGGGCAGGGCGGGCGTCAGTGGAAGGTGACGGAGCGGCCGGCCTGCATGGCGGCGTAGGCGTCGGGGTCGGCCTCGAGCGCCGCCCGCCTCGCCTTGTGCCGGTAGCGCAGCACCTGCACGATGCCGAGCGCCCACACGGGGTACTGCACCGTCATCGCGACCCGGAACGAGTCGACGCCCCACGTCGACGGGCCGCCGGGAGCGACCCGGTCGAGCACGACGCCGACGAGCGCCACGGCCGTCAGCGTCGCGATGAAGCCGCCGGTGTTGACGATGCCCGAGGCGCTGCCGATGCGGGTCGGCGGGTTGAACGTGCGGGCCAGGTCGAAGCCGATCATCGAGCCGGGGCCACCGATGGCGATGAGCACCACGAGCACGACGAGCATCCACAGCGGCGCGCGCCCGGGCCACAGCAGCACGACGGTCCACGCGAGGATCGCGGCGGCCACGATCCACAGCACCAGGGTGCTGCGCGAGAAGGGGTAGCGCATCGTCAGCGTGCCGATGACCGGGCTCGAGACGACCGTCGTGACGACCATGACCATGAGCAGCACGCTCGCCGTCGAGGGCGAGAGTCCTTGTCCTGCAACGAGGAACGGGAAGCCCCACAGCATGGTGAACATGTTGGCGGCGAACTGCGACGTGAAGTGCGACCACAGCCCGAGGCGCGTGCCTGGGACGAGCCACGCGGCCCGCAGGGTGCGGGCGACCGCGCGCAGGCGCAGCTCGTCGCGGCGGGTGTCGGTGTAGGGGCTGTCCTTGACGACGACCACGAGCGCGATCCCGGAGAGCACGCCGATCGACGCCGCGACGGCATACGACGGCGTCCACCCGAAGTGGTCGAGCGCGGCTGCGAGGGGGCCGGCCGCGGCAAGGGCGCCGAGCTGTCCGAGCACGCCGGTCAGCTGGGTGACCATCGGCGTGCGGCGGGGCGAGAACCACAGCGCCACGAGGCGCAGCACGGAGATGAACACCATGGCGTCGCCGACGCCGAGCAGCACCCGACACAGCAGCGCGGCCTCGAAGGAGTGGACGAACGCGAAGCCGAGCTGCGCGACGGTGAGCAGCCCGAGGCCGAGCCCCAGCAGCTTCTTGGAGCCGTAACGGTCGAGCAGCGCTCCGACGGGCAGCTGCATCGCCGCGTAGACGAAGACCTGCACGATGGTGAAGGTCGACAGCTGCGCGCTGCTGATGCCGAAACGGTGGGCGGCATCGAGCCCGGCCACGCCGAGGGACGTTCGGTGGAAGACGGCCAGGACGTAGACGGCGATGGCCGCCGCCCAGACCGCCCAGGCGCGGCGGCCGTCGAGGGGGTAGCGCTGCCCCGGCTGGGTCGTGCTCGTCATCCGGTCGGTCGTGCTCCTCAGTTGGCGCCGGTCATCGGGATGCTCTTCGCGGGGGCCTTGGGCACGCAGTCGACGATCGCCTTGGCGACGGTCTTGCTCATGTCGGGCTGGAAGACGCTGGGGATGATGTAGTTCGGGTTGAGCTGCTCGTCGGTGACGACCGAGGCGATGGCGTCGGCGGCCTTGATGAGCATCTCGGTCGTCACGTCGGTCGCGCGCGCATCGAGCAGCCCCCGGAAGACTCCGGGGAAGGCGAGCACGTTGTTGATCTGGTTGGGGTAGTCGCTGCGGCCCGAGGCGACGACGGTCGCGCGCTGCGTGGCCTCGTAGATGTCGACCTCGGGGTCGGGGTTGGCGAGCGCGAAGACGATGCGCTTGTCGGCCATCTCGTCGATCCACTCGGGGGCCAGGATGCGCGGTGCGCTGACGCCGATGAAGACGTCGGCGCCCTGGAGGCCGTCGCGGAGGGTGCCGGTGAGGCCGCGCGGGTTGGTCTTGCCGGCGAGCTCGCGCCACGCGGGGGTCAGCGACTCGTCGTCCTTGTTGAGCAGTCCGGGGCGGTCCGAGACGGTGACGTCGACGGCGCCGGCGGCCAGCAGCAGCTGGACGATCGCCGAGCCGGCCGCGCCTCCTCCGGAGACGACGACCCTCGCCTCGGGCAGCGGCTTGTCGATGATCCGCAGCGCGTTCTTCAGGGCCGCGAGCACGACGATGGCGGTGCCGTGCTGGTCGTCGTGGAAGACAGGGATCGAGAGGCGCTCGCGCAGCTTGGCCTCGACCTCGAAGCAGCGCGGGGCGGCGATGTCTTCGAGGTTGATGCCGCCGAAGCCGGGGGCGATGAGCTCGACGGTGCGCACGATCTCGTCGACGTCGGTCGTGTCGATGCAGATCGGCCAGGCGTCGATGTCGGCGAAGCGCTTGAAGAGCGCGGCCTTGCCCTCCATGACCGGCAGCGCCGCCATGGGCCCGATGTTGCCGAGGCCGAGCACGGCAGAGCCGTCGGTGACGACGGCGACCGAGTTGCCCTTGATCGTCAGCTTGGGCACGTCCTCCGGGTGCTCTGCGAGCGCCTGGCTGACCCGGCCGACGCCGGGCGTGTAGGCCATCGCGAGGTCCTGGCGGTTGCGGAGGTTGACCTTGGACTCGACGGAGATCTTGCCGCCGAGGTGCATGAGGAAGACGCGGTCGGAGACCTTGTGGACGCGCACGCCCTCGAGCGTCTCCACGGCGTCGACGACCTCGGTGGAGTGCTCGGCGTTGCTCGCCGAGCAGGTGAGGTCGATGACGAGGCGGTCCGGGTGCGAGTCGACGATGTCGAGGGCCGTCGTGATACCGCCGCTCTCGGCGACCTTGACGGCGAGGGCTCCGATGACCGCCGGGTCGGTGCCGGCGTGGATCCGCATCGTGATCGAGTAGGAGGCAGTGGTGGCGCGGGCACGTTGGATCGACTCAGTCACGCCCCCCATCGTCCCACGATCCGAGAAACGCCCCGGACGCCGTCCGAGGACCGATCAGTAACATTTGTCCGCCCGGGCCGTGCGCCCGGCTCCCACCGCACCGGAACCGATGGCGTATGCCGTGTCGCCCGGCCGTGTGCGGCCCCACCCGAGCGCTCGTGCGCGTTCCACCCCGGAGCCGGCGACCCGGCATACGACAATGGAGCGGTGACGACACCCGGGACGCCGCCCGTGACTGCCGCCCCGACGGCCCTGACCCGGCCCGAGGGGCTGACGAGCGCCGAGGTGGCAGAGCGGGTCTCGCGTGGCGAGGTCAACCGGCTGAGCGAGCGGACGTCGCGCTCGATCGGCGAGATCGTCCGCGCCAACGTGCTGACGCGCTTCAACGCGATCCTCGGTGCGCTCTTCGCACTCGTCATGGTGACGGGCTCCTTCGCCGACGGCCTCTTCGGGATCGTCCTCGTCGTCAACTCCGCGATCGGCATCGTGCAGGAGTACCTCGCGAAGCGGAAGCTCGACCGGCTGGCACTGCTCAACGCCCCGACGACCCGAGTCGTGCGCGACGGCGAGGTGCGCGTCGTGCCGACCACCGACGTCGTGCGGGACGACCTCATCGAGCTGCGCACCGGCGACGAGGTCCCGGCCGACGGCACGCTCGTCTCGAGCGCCGGGCTGGAGCTCAACGAGGCCAACCTCACCGGCGAGTCCGACCCCGTGGCCCACGACGAGGGCGAGCCCATCATGTCGGGCACGAGCGTCGTCGCCGGGTCGGGGCGCTACCACGCGAGCAGCGTGGGGGCCGACGCCTACGTCAACCGGATCGCTGCCGACGCAAGGAAGTTCACGCGCACCCGCTCCGAGATCCAGGAGTCGATCAACACCCTGCTGACCTACATCACCTGGGTCATCGTGGCCGCCCTGCCCATCGCGATCTGGTCGCAGTGGCGCACCGTCGGCGACCAGGGCTGGCGCGAGGTCGTCATCCGCTCGGCGGCCGGAGTCGTCGGTCTCGTGCCCGAGGGCCTCGTGCTGCTGACGTCGGTGGCGTTCCTGCTCTCGGCCGTGCAGCTGACCCGACGCAACGTGCTCGTGCAGCAGCTCCCCGCGGTCGAGGGCCTGGCGCGCGTCGACGTCGTGTGCCTCGACAAGACGGGGACGCTGACGGCGGGCGAGATCGCCTTCGAGGACGCGCACACCCTGGACGGGCAGGACGCCGACGAGATCCGCTGCGCGCTGGGCGCGCTCGCCGACGACCCCAACGCCAACGGCACCCTGACGGCGGTCGCGGCGGCCATCGGGTCCCCGGGCTGGGAGCGCACCCGCACCATCCCGTTCAGCTCCGCCCGCAAGTGGAGCGCGGCCTGCTTCGCCGACCGCTCGACGTGGGTGCTCGGCGCCCCCGAGGTGCTCCTCGCAGCCGACCCGCAGCCGAGCCCGTCGGAGGTCGTCGACGCGATCCGCGCCCAGGTCGCCGAGCTCGCCGACGCGGGTCGACGTGTCGTGCTGCTCGCCCGCAGCGAAGAGCAGCTGTCCGAGGCGTCCCTGCCCGCGGACCTCACGCCCGCCGCGCTCGTGACGCTGACCGAGCAGGTGCGCCCCGACGCGAGGGACACGCTCGCCTACTTCGCCGAGCAGGACGTCGCGATCAAGGTCGTCTCCGGCGACAACCCCGTCACGGTGGCGGCCGTGGCCCGCTCGGTCGGCCTCGACGTCGGCGAGCCCGTCGACGCCCGCACGCTGCCCGACGACCAGAACGCCCTGCGTGCGGCCCTCGCGACGCACACCGTCTTCGGCCGCGTCACGCCGGAGCAGAAGCGCGCCTTCGTCCACGCCCTCCAGGCCGACGGCCACGTCGTCGCCATGACGGGTGACGGCGTCAACGACGCCCTCGCGCTCAAGGACGCCGACATCGGGGTCGCCATGGGCAACGGCGCCCAGGCGACCAAGGCCGTCGCCGAGCTCGTCCTGCTCGACGGGCGGTTCTCGCACCTGCCCGACGTCCTCGCCGAGGGGCGCCGCGTCATCGGCAACGTCGAGCGCGTGGCCAACCTCTTCGTCGCGAAGAACGCCATGAGCCTCGTCGCCATCCTCGCGGCTGCGCTCATCGCCGTGCCGTTCCCGTTCCTGCCGCGCCACCTGACGCTCGTCTCGGCCGTCACGATCGGCATCCCGGCGTTCTTCCTCGCGCTCGGGCCCAACAAGCGGCGCTACCTCTCCGGCTTCCTCGGTCGCATCCTGCGCTTCGCCGTGCCGTCCGGCGCCGTCGCCGGTCTCGCGGTCATCACCTCCTACCTGTGGGCCGGCAGCAGCTACGGCGTGCCGCCCGAGCAGTTCGCCGACCGGTGCACCGTGGAGGCAGGGGCCACGGCCGTCACCGACGTCGCGTGCTGGCAACCCGGCAGCGGCGCGACGATCACGCTGCTCACCGTCTTCTTCTGGATCCTCGTCGTGCTCGCGCGGCCCTTCCGGCCGTGGAAGGCCGCGCTCGTCGCGGCGATGGTCGGGCTCGCCGTCACGGCCTTCCTCTGGCCCTTCGCGGCACAGTTCTTCAACCTCGACGCCCCACTGCCGCTGCTGTGGCAGTCGCTCGCCGTGGGCGCCCTCGGGGCAGCCCTCGTCGAGGCGATCTGCCGCCTCTCCCCGTCGGTCCGCGACGCCCACCACCTGCGCGACTGACCCCCGGTCTCACACCGGTGACGAATGGGTTCCAACCCCCACAGGAGCCCCAGGCCGGTGGTACTTTCCGCTGGCACGCTGTCGCAGGGGCAGCATCCACACGAACAGGGGGCCTGCCGTGCGGCGGTCTGTCATCTCGGGGCTGTCGGCAGCCCTCGTCCTCACCTCGGCGGGTGTCGGCGGCGCCCTCCTCGCGCCGGCCGCCTCCGCGGCTCCGGCCAGCCCGGCACTCACGACGGGGGTCGCCGACGGCACCTACGTCTCGCTCAAGCCGACGCGCATGCTCGACACCCGCGGCTCCTACCTCGGCCGCCCGCTCAACGCCGGCGAGGTCTACAACCTCAAGGTCAACGGCCGCGGGGGCGTGCCGTCGACCGGCGTCTCCGCCGTCGTGCTCAACATGACGGTCACCGCTCCGACGCGTGCGGGCAACATCGTCGTCTACCCCAAGGGCTCCGCGGTCCCCAACGCCTCGAGCCTCAACTTCGTCGCGAAGGACACCCGCGCCAACCTCGTCACCGTCCCGGTGAGCAGCGACGGCTGGGTCAGCATCCGCAACGCCACCGGCCAGACGCATGTCATCGCCGACGTGCAGGGCTACTACGTCGGGTCGACCACGACGAAGCCCGCCGGCGCCGTCGACTACTTCCCCGACGACCCGTGGCGTGCCCTGGACACCCGGACCGCGCAGGACGGTCCCGCCCTCGCCGCGAACGACTACCTCATCCAGTCGGTCAGCTACGGCGCCAACACCGCGAACATCTCCGCCCTCGCGGTCAACGTCACGGCGGTCAACCCCCAGTGGACCGGCTTCCTCAACGCCTGGAACGGTGACGAGAACGCGATCCCCAACACCTCCAACCTCAACTTCGCCTCCCGCAAGACGACGTCCAACATGGTGATCGTCCCCGTCACGCACGGCGTGGGCAGCGACGGCACCACCCCGGTCCTCAACTTCGGCATCGGCAACGCCAGCCCCGGCACGGTCGACGTCATCGTCGACGTCGTCGGGGTCTACGCCACGGGTGACGGACTGCGCTTCCGCAGCGTCGGCGCCCCGAAGCGCATCGTCGACACGCGCACGAGCCTCGGCGCGACGACGCTGGACGCCGCCACCACGCGCACCGTCACGGCGCCGAGCACGGTCACCAACTCCACCACCGTCGCCCTCGTCACCAACGCGACCGCCGTCAGCCCGACCGCCGCCACCTACCTCACGCTGTGGCAGACCGGTGTCACCCGCTCGGCGGCGAGCAACCTCAACCCGGCCGCAGGCCAGACCGTCGCCAACATGGCGATGGTGGGCCTCAGCGACATCAACCAGTTCGACATCTACAACAACGCCGGCCGGACCAACGTCATCGTCGACGTCGCCGGCCGGATGGACCTCTCGCCCAACCTGGCCTCGGGCGCGGCCCCCAGCCTGTCGACCCGGACGGCTCCGAAGGCCCTCGGCTCCCGGGTGGCGACGCTCCGCTGACGCACCCACCGCACGCAGACCGGGCGGGCATCCCCACCCAGGGGGTGCCCGCCCGTGTCGTGCCACCCCGTTCGAGGGCTCACGCCCCGACCAGCGGGTCCGGCCCGCCTCGCCGACCGCGTACGATTGGACTGCACAGGGATCCGGCGTGACCTGATGGGCGGGTAGGCACGCGAGCGTGTCGCGCACCCCGCGACCAGATCCGGAGCCGCCCTCGTGTCACCCATCGACTCGTACCGCCACCTCTTCGGCCTCACCGGCCGCACGTACATCGTCGTCGCCTTTCTGGCCCGTATGCCGCTCGCGATGAGCCAGCTGGGCACCCTCCTGCTCGTGTCGTCCGCCACCGGCAGCTACGGCGCGGGAGGCTTCTGCGCCGGGGCGCTCGCGGTGGCCAACGCCGTCGGTGCCCCGTTCTGGGGTGCCCGCGCCGACCGCCTCGGCCAGCGTCGCGTCGTCGCCTTCCAGTCCATCGGCGGCGGCCTCGGCATCGCCGGCATTCTAGTGGTCGTCGGGGCCGGGCTGCCCTGGGGCGTGGCCGCTGCCGCGAGCGCCGTGGCCGGACTGCTGCTGCCGCAGATCGGTCCCCTGGCCCGGGTGCGGTGGCGCCCGATCACCGCGGACACGGGTGCGCGCCAGCACCGCCTCGTCGACGCGGCCTTCTCCTACGAGGGTGCGGCCGACGAGGCGTCGTTCGTCCTCGGCCCGGCGCTCGTCGGGCTCGGCGTGTCCGTGGCGAGCCCCACCGCCGCCCTCGCGCTCGCGGCAGGCGGCCTCGCCGTCTTCGGCACGTGGTTCGCCCTGCACGAGACGGCCACCGTCACGCACGCAGCAACGTCGGCCGCGACCGGAGCCGTGGGACGACTGCTGACCCCGGCGCTCGTCGTGCTCGCCGTCGCCCAGCTGCTCGTCGGCACGGTCTTCGGCTCGGTCCAGACCGGCACCTCGGTGCTGGCCACGGCGGCCGGCTCGCCCGGCCTCACGGGCTACTTCCACGCCCTGCTCGGCGTCGGCAGCGTCCTGGCGGGTCTGGCCGTGGCCGGCCTGCCCGCCCGCTTCGCGCTCTCGGCCCGGCTGCGCTGGTTCGCCGTGGGTCTGCTCGCGCTGTCGGCACCGCTGCTGCTCGTCGGCTCGCTGGCCGCACTCGTCCCCGTCCTCCTCGTGCTCGGCTGCACGGTCGCGCCCTACATGATCACGACGTTCACCCTCGGTGAGCGCGTCACCCCGCCGTCGCGCACGGGTGCCGCGATGACGGTGCTCGCCGCTGCCACAGGGCTCGGCTACGCGGTCGGCGCCGCCCTGGCCGGCCGCCTCGCCGACTGGGGCGGCCACACCCCGGCGTATGCCGTCACGGTCGGTGCGGGGGCCACCGCGGTCCTCGTGACGTGGGGGTCGCAGCGCGTCCTCGGCCGCGCCGAGACGCAACGAGCCTCGACACTCGTCGACTGAGCGCAACCGAGACGGCCGCGGCCGACACGACCCGACCGACCCGACCGACTCGACCGACTCGACGCGTCCGACTCGACGCAACCGACTCGACGCAACCGACTGAAGCACCCGGCCGGTCCGGTGACAGGACGGACCGCCGGGAACGCGACGAGCCGGCCCGGTCAGGGGCGGTCAGCGCGGAAGCCGCAGCCGCATCGCGGGCCACGCGGTCGGGACGAAGCCCAGGTCCTCGTAGAGGCTCGCCCCCTCGCCCGTGGCGAAGAGCTCGACGACGGTCGCCTCGGTCTCCTCGCGCAGCCAGTCGAGGACCCCGACGACGCAGGCTCGCGCCAGGCCCCGGCGCCGGGCCTCGGGGCGTGTCGCCACGTTGTTGACGAGACCCCAGACGCCGTTCGGGTTGACCGGCGACGGGGTCTCGAAGCGGAGCCCGCCCATGGCGCCGGCCACCACCCGGCCGTCGGCGTCCTCGGCCAGGACGACGCACGCATCGCGGCCACCCAGCGCCCGCTCGAACCAGCGCACCGCGGCTCGCTGCCAGCCGGGCTCGTCGACCCCGGGCACCCCCATCGCGGAGAACATCAGCGCCCGCAGCTCGACGACCGCCTCGGCGTCGGCCGCGGTTGCCCGTCGGGTCGTCCACCCGCTCATCGGGACGCACCACCGGTGAAGGCAGGGGCGAGCGGCACGTCGGCCGCGGCATACCTCGTCTCGACGGCGCAGACCAGCTGCCCGGCCGCGTCTGCCGGCTCGGGCAGGGCGTCACCGGCCGCCGCGGTGCGCAGGAAGCGGAGCACGCGGTCGGTCATCCGCGGCATCGGCGTGACCGGGTTGGCGCGGGTGGACGGACGGTGCGGCGGCTGCCCGGGAAGGCGCTCCCGACGACGGAGGCCCGACACGAGCAGGCCCGCGGCCACCTCGCAGGTCTCGTCCAGCAGGTCTCGTCCAGCTGGTCCGGTCCGGCGGCCTCGGTGTTCGCGCTCACCGGGTCACTGTGCCAGAACCGCTCAAGCGGGACGGACCTCGCGCCGGACCGGTCACTCCCACATAACGACGGCATAACGCCCATACGGGCCAATCGAAACTTCTTGCCTCAAATTCCCCGAAAACCGATACAGCCGACCACAGCTTCATTACTGTCACACCTGTAACACCCCCACGGCTGGCACGCACCCCCCCCCATCCGCACCAGCCTCGAAGGAGCCCGTTCTGCGCGCGCAGACGGGCTCCTTCGCATTGGTGGCACCGGCAGCGCCTCCGCCTCCCGCTCTCTGGCGACGACCTGGTCGATGACGTGGTGTGCCCCGTCTCTGCCCCGTCCGGCCGAGCCCCTCCGGAGCGACGCCCCCTCAACCCGTCCGGCGGCCCGCACGACGAGTCTCGTCACGGCAACGACAAGACCCCCGGCTCGAAAGGAGCCGGGGGTCTCGGTGATGCGTGGAGCCGCTTGTCGGAATCGAACCGACGACCTATTCATTACGAGTTCGTCCTCGACCCGATTTCGAGCCGAGCCCGCGCTGAAATCGTCTGCCATCTGGTGCTGGTTGGCATGGCTGCTGAGGGCGGTCGGGGGCACGTCGGGGGCACGCGCGGGGCAGATGGGGGCTCCGCGGGTTTGCGCATCGACCGTCACCCGGCCCCTCGAGAAGGTGCCGCGCAGAAGGCGCTTGACCGACCCAGCCGGGCGGGCCGTTGTCGCCAGGTGGCTGTCGAGGTGGGCAGTGGTCCTCCGTGGGAGCGAGCCCGAGCGGCGACGGCTGGGGCCTCCCTCGTCCAGGCGCCTGAGTCCGGGCCACAGGTCGATGGTGCAGCGGCTGCGAGTGTCAGCAGCGGGTCGGGCGCCGCCATGCCTTCGTAGAAAGCGTGGGGGCGGTGGGGTGCGCGAGGACGGCGCGCCAGCGCCGCCCGCAGCGCGGGGTCCCTGCCGCGGGTCCCCGCGCTTTTCTGCGCCGAAGGCGCAGCTTGAGCCAGTACAGAAACTCCTCACCGGATCGGACACAGGCACCGTGTCCTGTCTCGGGTGATGCTTGACAGTCGTGTATCAGCTGATGCTTGACGTCGGCCGTTGTCGGCCACGCTGTTCGTCGGTGCTCCGTGGGCACCGAAGAGGCAGGGAGGCCGGGATTGGCACTGGTAGTGATGTCGGTGGTCGAGCTGCGGCTGGACGCGGTGAGGGCGGTGCTGGGTGGCGCGAGGGTCACGGAGGTGGCTGCGCAGGCCGGGGTGTCGCGTCAGAGCGTGCACACGTGGGTGGCGCGGTACCTGCTCGAGGGAGTATCGGGGCTGGCGGACCGGTCGCACCGGCCACCGGGGTGCAAGCACCAGACGCCCGGGTCGGTCGAGGTGCGGGTGGCAGAGATGCGCCGCGAGCATCCGCGGTGGGGTGCCAAGCGGATCCGGATGGAGCTGCTGCGGGCATCGGGCCCGTGGTCGAGTGAGGGGTCGAGCGAGGGTGTGGTGGTGCCGTCGACGGCGACGATCAACCGGATCCTGCGGCGCAAGGACCTGGTGACGCCGCGGCCGCGGAAGCGTCCTCGGGACTCGTACGTGCGGTTCGAGCGGCCGGGTCCGATGCAGCTGTGGGGGATCGACATCGTCGGCGGGATCGCGCTGGTCGACGAGGTCACCGGGGTGGTGCGGGAGGCGAAGATCGTCACCGGCGTCGACGACCACTCGCGGTACTGCGTGATGGCCGCCGTGGTCGACCGGGCCACCGGGCGGGCGGTGTGCCTGGCGTTCGCGCAGGCGCTGGACCGATATGGCGTCCCCGAGGAGGTCATCACGGACAACGGCAAGCAGTTCACCGACCGGTTCGGCACCCACGGGCCACGCAACGGGGAGGTGTTGTTCGACAAGATCTGTCGCCGCAACGGGATCCGGCACCGGCTCACGGCCCCGGCCTCCCCGAACCAGAACGGGAAGGTGGAGCGGTTCCACGGCACGTTCCGCCCGGACTTCCTCGACGAGGCCGGCCCGTTCACCTCGGTCGAGCAGGCCCAGGCCGCCGTCGACGCGTGGG
>NZ_BAAARE010000024.1:0-66175 GCF_039532035.1 Terrabacter carboxydivorans
CAGCCGGGCACTACCGTGGGACACGAGAACCTCCGGGTTGGAGTGGGCCTTAGACAAGCCACATCCCATTCGGAGGTTCTCGTTCGTTCAACCAGGCACGCCGCTACCAACGTGGTGGCCGGGTACACCTAGGCGGTGAAGCAACGGCCGAGGCCCAGCTGCCTCAGGCCCTCGAGGTCGCCGGGCCCGAATCCGGTCTGGCCGACGTTGTCCTCGTACATGAGCTGAGACGGCGCCGGGACGTGGTTCAGACCGACGAGATGGGCGAACTCGTGCATGACGATCGCGCGCGCCGACGCCCAGCCGCCGGGACGCTGGAGGATCTCGCGGAACTGGGGTCCGTCGAGACTGACGGTCCCACTGACCCAGTGCTGCTGATCCGCCGTGTAGTACGGCGCACCGGATGGCCCCGCGAGACCCGCCACCCGACCCTGCAGGTCGGGGACCGCTGACGGGTCGGTCCACGCCACGAGCACCGGCGACCACCGGTCGCCGTACCGCGACCGGTCGAGCGGCGCCCGTCTCTCGGTCGGCGCCTCCGTCGTGATCCCCTCGATCACGAACTTCAGGCCGGTGGCCGAGCTCACCGAAGCGACGGCTTCGCGGACGAGCTGGTCGGCCCCGGGAGGGGCCTCGGCGTTGTTCACGAGCAGGTGGATGGGACGGCACGGGTCCCAGGCGACAGGCGGACCCCCGACCCCCGTCACGGTGTGCATGAAGACGTAGTCGGTGGACGAGGAGCGGCTCGCACCCGGCATGCCGATCGGCTGAGCGCGCGCGTCCGGAGGCGCCGGAGGCCAGATGGCGCTGGTGTCGCGGGCACCACCGCCGGTCCCGGGTATGCCGTTGAGCCAGCTGGGCACGTCGCCCCCCGAGATCGGCACCCCGCCCGCCACCGAGCTGGTCGCAGACCTGCCGAGGACGGCGAGGTGGACGTAGAGGGTGACCGCCACGACGAGCAGGGCGATCACCAGGGGCACGGCCGTGTCAGCGCGACGCCGTCGTCTCCTGGCAGCGCGGCTCCGACGCCGCGTGGGTCGAGGAGTGGCGAGCGGTTCGGGCCAAGGGGTCTCGACGCGTCGCTTGCGCGGTCGCTCGCGTCCGGCCTGGAGATCGGCGAGGCACCACAGGCACAGCAGCTCCGCGCTCCCGTCCAGC
Organism: Terrabacter carboxydivorans; assembly: GCF_039532035.1. Lineage (NCBI taxonomy): Bacteria > Bacillati > Actinomycetota > Actinomycetes > Micrococcales > Intrasporangiaceae > Terrabacter > Terrabacter carboxydivorans. The sequence goes on from NZ_BAAARE010000024.1 coordinate 1,159, forward strand.
TGCCCTGCACGTTCGCCGGGTCGCAGATCCTCTCCACACGCGCAGCGAACCGGTCGCCCGACGTGAACCATCTCCACGCGTGCCTGCATGACGCCCCCGAAGCTCAGGTCCCCTGTTGTCGAGTCATGAGTATCGACGATCGCTCCGGACACCGCTTCGAAATCGGCACAACGACCGACTCCCGGGAACTAGGCGTCGAGGTGGCGGTCGGCGAGCTTGCGCAGCACGGGAACCGCTGCGGCCAGGACCGCCCGCTCGTCGTCGGTGAGGTCGGCCATCTCGGTGCTCAGCTGGGTGGCGGCCTCGTCGCGGAGCGTGTCGAGCGTGGCGTGACCGGCCGGCGAGAGGGCCAGCAGGAGGCACCGCTGGTCGCTCGGGTCGCGGTGCCGCTCGACCCAACCGGCGTCGAGGAGGATCTCGACGAGGCGCGTCATGCTCGGCGCCGAGACGTTCATCAGCTCGGCGAGGTCGCCCTGCCGCACCCCGTCGGGGTAGCGGGTCAGGGCGGCGAGCGCCGCGAGACGCGTGGGCGTGACGCCGGAGCGGGTGGCCGGCATACGCAGGTGGTAGGCGAGCCGGCCGACCTCGGTGCGCAGCTCTCCGGCGAGCCGGTCCACGTCGTGCGACCCCGTGCCGCCCGGCGCCGTCCCGTCAGCCGGAGCCGCCGCGACGACCGGACCCGACGCGCTCCCGCTCACGACCGGGCCCCCTCCGGCTCCAGCGCGTCCGCGCCGTCCCGGGCGACGTCGCGCGGCGCCGAGGCACCCGCACCCGCCGCCACGGCGACCTCGGCCGGCGCCTCGTGCGAGTCGTCGGCGTGCACGAACTTCTCACCCATGAACCAGGACGCCACAGCCGCGACGAGGCACGCGACGATCGCGAAGCCGAAGGCGACGATGAGGCCCTCGTGGAACGGCCCGGAGATCAGCGACGGGAAAAACGAGTGGCCGGTGAGGTACTGCGCATCGGTCGGCTTCAGCTGGCTCAGTGCCTGCGGTCCGAGCAGCTGCTGGACCGGGTTGTAGCCGAGCAGCGAAGCGAAGAGCACGGCGACCGGAGGCAGCGCGGCGATGGCGTGGGCCTGCTGGACGGGCACGCCGTGGGCCGCCAGACCGGACTGCATCGTCGCCGGCAGCGAGCCGGCGAGGCCGATGATCATGAGGGAGAAGAAGATCCCGATCGACAGCACCATCGACGCGTTCTGGAAGGTCGTGCTCATGCCGCTGCCGACTCCGCGGCGGTTGGCCGGCACGGCGTTCATGACGGCTGCGCGGTTGGGCGAGGCGAACAGCCCCATGCCGAAACCGTTGAGGAAGAGCGCCGCGGCGAAGGTCCAGTAGCCGAAGTCGACCGGCAGCAGGGCCAGCCACACGAAGCTGAGCGCCGCGATGACCATGCCGCCCGTGGCGAACGGCCGTGCGCCATAACGGTCCGACAGCCAGCCCGACAGCGGCCCGGCGACGAGGAAGCCGACCGTCATCGGCAGCATGAAGATGCCGGCCCACAGCGGCGTCGACTCGAACGAGTAGCCGTGACGCGGCAGCCAGATGCCCTGCAGCCAGATGATGAGGATGAACATCAGGCCGCCTCGCCCAAGGCCTGACAGCAGGCTCGCGACGTTGCCGAACGTGAAGGCCCGGACGCGGAAGAGGTCGAGGTGGAACATCGGGTGCGCCACCCGGGTCTCGATGACGCAGAAGATGCCGAGCAGCACGAGGCCGCCGATCGTCGAGGCGAGCACCCACGGGTTGGTCCAGCCCATGACGTGGTCGCCGTAGGGCTGGATGCCGTACGTGATGGCGACGAGCACGCCGACGAGGCCGAGCGCGAAGGTGACGTTGCCCCACCAGTCCATGACGTGGTGGCGGCGCGGGCTGAGGTCGCGCAGCTTGAGGTAGCCCCACAGCGTGCCGAAGACGCTGAACGGCACCGACACGAGGAAGACGTAGCGCCAGTGCACCGGCGCGAGCACGCCGCCGATGACGAGGCCGAGGAACGAGCCGGCGATGCCGGAGACCATGTTGAGGCCGAGGGCCAGCCCGCGCTGCTGGGCGGGGAAGGCGTCGGTGATGATCGCCGACGAGTTCGCCATGAGCAGGGCGCCGCCGACGCCCTGGAGCACGCGCATGACGATGAGCCACAGCACGCCGGGCGTCCCCGTCAGCCACGTGACCGACAGCGCGATGGAGAAGAGGGTGAAGATCGCGAAGCCGGCGTTGAACATCTTGACGCGCCCGTACATGTCGCCGAGCCGCCCGAAGGTGACGACGAGGACGGCGGTGACCACGAGGTAGCCCATGATCAGCCAGAGCAGGTAGCTCGAGTTGCCCGAGGCGAGCGGGTTGATGTCGAGCCCGCGGAAGATGTCGGGCAGCGCGATGAGCAGGATCGAGGAGTTGATCGTGGCGATCAGCACCCCGAGCGTCGTGGTGGACAGGGCGACCCACTTGTAGCGGGGCCCGAGGGCGGCGGGAGCGGCTGGCGAAGTCATTAGTTCAAGGCTAGTAACGAATTCTGGGCGCTCCCTGAGGACGCTCCCCGCTTGCATTCGGACGCGAGTCAGGCGCCCGTGGCATCCTCCTGTGCATGAACGGGGCCACCGCATGACGACGCAGACCCTCGCCGACGCGCCCGCGCGCCCGCGCCTGCTGCCCGCCGCGCCGCCCCGTCGCTACCTCGTGCCCGCGACCCTCGCCGTCGCGTTCGTCCTCTCGACGGGCATCGCCCAGGCGGTCACACCGTTCATCCGCCAGGACGACTGGCCCTTCCTGCTCCCCGACGGCACCCAGGGCGTGCTCCCCCCCGCCTACTACAACAGCAGCGAGGGCCGCTGGCTCAACACCCTCTGGTGGCAGCTCGTCGGCCAACACGGCACCCCGACGACCGCCGCGATCACGTATGCCGTGGGGTACCTCGCGCTCGTCGCCGGCGTCTGGCGGGTGCTGCACCTCGCAGGCGTCCGCCCCCGTCCCGTCGCCGACGTGCTCCTCGGCGTCGCGCTCTTCTCTTCGAGCGTCTGGGTGCAGCTCGTCTACTGGCCCGGCGCGCTGACGCCGTCGGTGCTCGTCGGTGCGGCCGCCGTCTGGGTGCTGCCGTGGGCGGTCCGGAGCCGCCGGCGGCTCGGCCTCTGGCTGCTCGTCGCCGAGTCGGCCGCCGTCATGACCTATCCGCCGGTCGGTGTCGTGCTGCTCGTCGTCACCGTCGTCTGCCTGCGCAACGCGCCGTGGCGCCGGGTGCTCGGCGTCGTCGCGGCGTGGGTCGCCGCGTTCGCGATCGGCGTCGGCATCAGCTACACCCTGAACCTCGTCCTCAACGGCCACTTCGGGCTCGACTTCCCGGCCTGGCGCCAGTCCAACCCCCTGACGTCCGTGGGCGCCCTCGTCACCAACACCGGGCGGTGGCTCTCCGCGGTCGGCGCCATGTGGGCGGCGCAGTGGTGGGTGGCCGCCGTCGCGGTCGTCGCCGTCGTGCTCGGCTGGCGCGACGCCATGGTGCGACCCCGGCTGCAGCGGGCCCTGCTCGCCTTCGCCGTCGCCTGCGGGCTCGACGCGGCGCAGACCCTCGCGACCGGCATCGTCACCGAGGCCCGCGGACAGCTGTGGACGTGGCTGCTCGCCGTCGTGCCCGCCGCCCTGCTCCTGCTCGACCGGCGGGGCGAGCGTCACCCCCGGGAGGACGCACCCGGCATACGCCGTCTGACCACCGAGCACGTCGCGACCGCCCTGCTCGCGGTCCTCGCCGTCGCCGGCCTGCTCTCGTGGCGTGCCGACATCGGCGCCCACCAGGCCACCCGCATGCAGTTCGCCGCGATCGCCGAGCAGGCCACGGCCCACGCGCCCGGCACCACCATGGCCACCGTCGTCATGTGGCAGGACCCGGCGCTGCGGCACACGCGCGACGGGCGACTCATCGCCAGCACCATGGTCATGGCCGTGCGCCAGCAGACCGGCGGCATCCTGCCGCGCTGGTGCCGCGGCGACGAGTGCACCGAGCTCGCCGCGCGAGCGGCCTCCGGGCCGGTCGTCCGGCTCGACAGCCCCGCGGGCTTCAGCCACGTCATGGGCATCCTCATCCCGACCCCGCCCCACTGGGTCACGGCGCCCCCCGTCGGGTAGGTCCGCGGCTAGCCTTGCCGGAGCAGCGCACGCGTCAGCGCGAGCCGGAGCAGAGCAGGAGGATGGTCATGGCCTACGACGTCGACTTCACGCAGGTCAGCACGGTCGGGCTCGAGTCCTCGCCCGTCGCGGAGGCCCTTGCCGGTCTGCGCGCCAACGAGGCCCGCTACTTCAAGAACAAGTACGACCACACCTTCAGCACGGAGCCGGCCCGCGACGCGGGCGGCGTCGTCGACCACGTGGCCCGCATCCTCAAGGAGGAGCGCGACATCGTCATCGCCTCACCCGCCCTCGAGGCGACGCAGTTCGAGGTCGACGGCGTGCGCTGGTCCTACGTCTTCTACGAGTCCGGCCTGTCGGTCAACGTGCTGTGGACGATCGCCGACGGCGGCAAGCGCGCCGTTGGCTTCAAGCTCTCGGACGGCATGGAGGTCCCCGACGAGCTCGCGGCGTTCAAGTTCGCTCGGCAGAGGTCCAAGCTCGCCGGGACGATCCGCGGCTCCTACTTCGTCATCAAGGGCGACTACTGAGCGCCACCCGACGCGCGACTCGTCGCGCTACTTGACCGAGCCGGCGGTGAGGCCGCCGACGAGGTGCTTCTCGATGACGGCGAAGAGGATCACGACCGGCACGACGGCGATGACCGACGCCGCGAAGAGCTGGTCCCAGTGCTGCTCGTAGCCGGTGATGTAGGCGCGCATGCCCACCGTCAGCGGTTTGCGGTCGTCGTCGATCATGAGCGTCAGCGCCACGACGTACTCGTTCCACGCCGCGATGAAGGTGAAGATCGTCGCCGTGACGAGACCGGGCAGCGTCAGCGGCAGCATGACCCGGCGCAGGATCTGGAAGCGTGTCGCGCCGTCGAGCGCCGCGGCCTCCTCGACCTCGAGCGGGATCGAGGAGAAGAAGCCGTGCAGGATCCAGATCGCAAACGCCAGGTTGAACGCCGCGTTCGTCAGGATCAGCGCCCCGTAGGTGTTGATCATGTTGAGCTCGAAGAACTGCCGGTAGAGGCCCACGACGAGCGAGGTCGGCGCGAACATCTGCGTCACGAGCACGAGCAGCAGGAACGCGCCGCGGCCCGGGAAGCGGTGGCGGGCCGTCATGAAGGCGGCGGGGATCGCGACGATGATGACGATGACCGTCGAGCCGGCCGCGACGATGAGCGAGGTCTTGAGCCAGTTGAGGAAGCGGTCGTCGCCGAGGATCTGGGCGTAAGTGTCCCACTGCCAGACCTTCGGCAGGAAGGTCGGCGGCGTGCTCTTGACGTCGGTGCTCGTGCGCAGCGAGTCGAGCACCATGACGAGGTAGGGCGCGAGGAAGACGAGGGCGACGAGCGCGCCGCCGATTGCCATGAGCGTGCGCCGGCGTCGGCGCGGGTCCGTCGTGTGGGACCGGTTGCCCTGCGGCTCAGGGGCGCCCGGCCTGACCGGTGCGGCAGCCGTGGTCGTGCTCATCGGCTCGTCTCCTCGCGCCAGTTGATGATCTTGAGGTAGATCCCCACGACGACGAGGATCAGCACGACGTTGAAGATGCCCGCCGCCGCCGACATGCCCACGTCCTTCTCCTGGCTCTTGAAGGCCAGCTTGTACATGAACGTGATCGTCGTGTCGTGCAGGTAGCCCGGGTTGCGGTCGTTGAGGGTGTAGATGATCGGGAAGCTGTTGAAGACGTAGATGACGTTGAGCACCGTCGCGATCATCAGCGCCGGGCGCATGAGCGGCAGCGTGATGTTCCAGTAGCGCTGCCACGGGCTCGCGCCGTCGACCGTCGCCGCCTCCATGACGTCGTCGGGGATCGCGCCGAGCCCCGCGATGAAGACGAAGATCGTGAACGGCAGCGACACGAAGACGCCGACGACGACCATCGAGAACATCGTCCAGCTGTCGTCGCCGAGGAAGTCGATCGGCTGCCCGATGAGGTGCAGCGAGAGCAGGACGTGGTTGATGATCCCGTAGTTGTAGTCGTAGAGGAGCACGAACAGCTGGCTCGTGATGACGAGCGAGGCGGCCCACGGGATGATGACGGCCCACCGCACGAAGCGCCGGCCCGGGAAGCTCTTGCTGAGGAACTGGGCCAGCGCGAGGCTGAGCACGATGGTGATGGCCACGACCGCGACGACCCACACGACGGTGTTGCGCAGGACCGTGCCGAGGTCGGGGTGCTCGAGCACCTTGGTGTAGTTGCTCCAGCCGGCGTCACCCTTGCGCAGCCCGGTGATGGAGTACTCCCCGCGCGAGGCGTCGAAGAGCTTGATCGCCGGGTAGAGCACGACGCCGAGGATCAGCGCGAGCGCCGGCGCGAGCCACAGCAGCGCCACGAGGGGGTGGACCTGGCCGATGCGGCCGGCTCGCCTGGTTCCGTGGCGACGGCCCGTGCGTGACGGCATACGGGAACGGCCCTGCCCCGACCCCGCCGACGTGGCGGGGTCGGGGCTCACCGTGGTGCTCTCGGTCATCGGGGGCGTATGCCTCAGCCGCCGTTCTCGGCGGTCTTCTGCAGACCGTCGAGGGTGGCCTTGGGGGACCCGCTGATGCCGCCGCCGAGGTTCTGCTGGACGGCGAGCTTGACCTTGTCCCACGTCGGGTCGTCGGTCGGGGTCAGCTGGGCGTTGGGCAGCGTGTCGAGGTAGACCTTGAGCTTCGGGTCGCTCTGGAACTGCTGGACGCCCGTCTTCGTGACCGGCAGGAAGCCCTCGGCCTTGATGAAGGTGTTGACCTGGTCGGGCTGGTAGTAGAGGTCGTAGAAGGCCTTGACCGCCTTCTCGTTGCCCGGCTTCTTGAAGGCCATGAGGTAGTCGGTGACACCGAAGGTCTTGCTCGGCGAGCCGTCGTTGGACGGGAAGGGCGCCACGCCGTAGTCGACCTTCTTGTCCTGGTCGAGCGCGCCGGCCAGCGGGCTGAAGCCGATGACCATGCCGGCCTTGCCGGACTTGAAGAGGTCGAAGGCGTCGGCACGGTTGGTGCGGGCCGGGTTGTTCTGCGTGACCTTCTCGTCAGCGAGCTTCTTGAGGAAGGTCAGCGTCTCGACGTTCTTGTCGGAGTTGATCGTCCACTTGCCGCCGTCCTTCCACGTGCCGCCGTTGTTGAACAGCCACATGGAGAACTCGCCCTGCGACTCCTCGGGGCCGAGCGGGAGGGCGTAGCCGACGTTGCCGTTGCCGAGCGCGGTGATCTTCTTCGCGTCGTCCTCGAGCTCGGCCCAGGTCTTGGGCGGGTTGGCGATGCCGGCCTGCTTGAAGAGCGTCTTGTTGTAGAAGAAGGCGCGCGCCGAGGACAGGTCGGGGAAGCCGTAGAACTTGCCCTGGTAGGTGCCGTACTTGACGAAGGTGTCGAGGATGTCGCTCTTGACGGCGGCGGGCAGCACGGCGTCCGAGTCGTAGAGCAGGCCGTCCTTGGCATAGCTCGCGTAGGCGTTGAGGTTGAGGATGTCCGGCGCCTGGTTGTTCTGGATCATCGTCGAGGACTGCTGGTCGATGTTGTCCCAGCTGACGACCTGCACGTCGAGCGTGTAGCCGGTCTTGTCCTTGTACGTCTTGGCGAACGCGTCCCAGAACGCCTTGGTGTGGTCCTTGGAGTACTCGGCCGCGACGAGCTTGATCGTCTTGACCTCCTGGCCGCTCCCCCCGCTGGCGCCTGCGCTCGTGCCGGCCCCGGTGCCCCCACCGCACGCGCCGAGGGCGAGGCCCGCGATGGCCAGGCCCGCGACGACCGCAGACTTCTTCGTCGACGTCATGTCTCTCCTTGGTTCGGTGCCGGGGTGCTGGCGGCGCGGTGACGCGCCGACCCGGCCACGGTGACGCCCAACCTAGAGCGGCATCTGGGCGGTTGCAAGAGCAATGATGACTGAAACTTCGGCAATCCGATCACAATCACGCAAAGGCGCGCTCGGCGTCACACCTCGTGGACCTCGACGCCGGCGGCGCGCAGGGCCTCCACCTCGTCGCGGTCTGCGCCCACGGTAGTGACGAGGTGGTCGATGCGCTCGGCGGGACAGATCGAGGCGAAGGTGCGCATCCCGAGCTTCTCACCGGTCGCGACGCAGATGACCTGCTTGGAGCGCTCGATCATCGTGCGGATGATCGCCGCCTCCTCCTCGTGCCGGCACGTCGCCCCCTCGCGCGCGCTGAGGGCGTTGACGCCGACGATGGCGACGTCGATCCACAGCTGCTGAAGCACGAGGGTCGCGAGGGGTCCGGTCACCTCGTAGGACTCGGGGCGGGCGACGCCGCCGAGCGAGACGCACTGCACGTGCGGGCGCAGCACCGCCTCGGTCGCGATGTTGAGCGCGTTGGTGACGATGGTGATCTCGCCGTCGGCGGCGAGGTCGTCGCGCGCCGTGATGGCCCGCGCCGTCGCGGTCGTCGTCGTGCCGCCGTTGAGGCCGATGACCTGGCCGGGCTCGACGAGCGCGGCGGCCGCCTCGGCGACCCGGGTCCGGTCGTCGTCGGCCATGCTGCTGCGGTAGCGGTAGGGCAGCTCGTAGGCGACCGACGTCGCGACGACACCCCCGTGGTTGCGCGCGACGAGCTGGCGCTTGGCGAGCTCGGAGAAGTCCCGTCGGATCGTCGCCTCGCTGACGTTCAGCAGCTCGGCGGCCTCACCGACCCCGAGGCGCCCCGTCGTCGCGAGCCGGTCGAGCATGACCGACCAGCGGCTGGCGCGGTTGCGTGCGGGATCGATCTCTTCGGTCACGCGCTGACGATACCGCGCACTTCGAGCAATGGACATGTGCATCTCTGCGCGTTTAGGGTTGGTTTCGCGCACACACAAGCACCACTGTCGGGCGACCGTCGCCCGTCACCACTCGCCGGGAGAGCCCATGCCGCAGTCCACCCACCTCGCCCAGGAGATCGCCACCCAGCCCGACGACTGGGAGCGCGTCGTCGGCCGCCTCGACGAGGTCGCGGGCCACCTGCCGCAGCCCGGCGAGCGGGTCGCCACCATCGGGTGCGGCACGTCGTGGTTCATGGGGCAGGCGTATGCCGCCCGCCGCGAGTCCCTCGGACAGGGCACCACCGACGCGTATGCCGCCTCCGAGCACCGCCTCGCCCGCGGCTACGACCGCGTCGTGCTGATCTCCCGGTCGGGCACGACGACCGAGGTCATGGCGGTCGTCGAGGAGCTGCGCGCAGCCGGCACCCCGCACGTCTCCTTCGTCGCCACGGCCGGCACGCCGGTCGCCGAGCGCTCAAGCGCCACAGTGCTGCTCGCCGACGTCGACGAGCAGAGCGTCGTACAGACGCGGTTCGCCACGACGACCCTCGCCCTGCTGCGCGCCTCCCTCGGTGAGGACCTCACGGCGGCGGCAGCGCAGGCCCGCGCGGTGCTCGCGGAGGACGCCGACACGGCATACGGCCCCCTCGTCGGCGCGGAGCAGGTGACCTTCCTCGGGCGCGGGTGGACCAACGGCATCGCGAACGAGGCCGCGCTCAAGCTGCGCGAGTCGGCGCAGTTCTGGTCCGAGTCCTACCCGGCGATGGAGTACCGCCACGGCCCGATCAGCATCGCCGCGCCGGGGCGCGCCGTGTGGGCGTTCGGCGAGGTGCCGGAGGGGCTGCGCGAGCAGGTGGAGGCGACGGGAGCGCGGTTCGAGCACCGCGACATCGACCCGCTCGCCGACCTCGTCCGGCTGCACCGGCTCTGCCTCGGCAAGGCCGACGCGGCGGGTCTCGACCCCGACGCCCCCCGCAACCTGACGAGAAGCATCGTCCTCACCTGACCCACCCCACCCACACCACTCCACCCCGCTCAACTCAACCCAACCGTCGAAAGGCCAAACCCTGCGGGTGTGCCCCAGTCGAGAGGCCTGAGTTCGCGGGTCCTGAACCGTCGAAAGGCCACGTTCGGCCCACCCCGGAACGTCGAAAGGCCACGAATGGCCGGGCAACTCCTGGCCTCTCGACGATCACCTGGGGGCCAGACGTGGCCCCTCGACGTTGGGACACTCGCGAACTTTGGCCTTTCGACGGTGGGAGACCCGCGAACTTTGGCCTTTCGACGGTTCAGGGGTGGGCGAGGAGGCGCATCAGGCGGGCGGCCTCGTCGGTGACGGCGTCGCGGGCGGCGCCGAGGTACTTCCTCGTGTCGACGGTCGGCGACGCCTCGAGCCGGGCCGTCATCGCGCGCGTGAACACCTGGTTGAGATGGGTCGCGATGTTGACCTTGGTCATCCCGGCCCGCACGGCGGCGACGAGCCCCGCATCAGGCACGCCGGACGAGCCGTGCAGCACCAGGGGCACCGGCACCGAGTCCCTCAGTGCCGCAATGAGATCCGTGTCGAGCTCGGCCGTGCGGTCTGTCATCGCATGGCTGCTCCCGACCGCAACGGCCAACGCGTCCACGCCCGTGTCGGCCACGAAGCGTGCCGCGTCGGCCGGGTCGGTGCGCACCCCGGGGGCGTGCACGCCGTCCTTGCCGCCGACCTCGCCCAGCTCGGCCTCGACCGAGACCCCCGCAGCACGGCACAGCTCGACGACCCGCCTCGTCACCGCGCGGTTCTCGTCGTCGGGCAGCGTCGACCCGTCGAACATCACCGACGTCAGCCCCAGCCGCACCGCCTGCTCGACGAGGGCGACGTCCTCGGCGTGGTCGAGGTGCACGACCACCGGCTGCCTGCACGCGTCGGCGATGGCGAGCGTCGCGGCCGCGATCGGCGCGAGGGACCCGTGGTAGCGCACGCAGTTCTCCGAGATCTGCATGACGACAGGCAGACTCACGCGCTCGGCTGCCGCGGCATACGCCTCGGCGTGCTCGAGCTGGATGACGTTGAAGGCCGCGACGCCGCGGCCGGCAGCCGACGCCTCGGCGAGCACGGGCGTCAGTGCGGAACGGGTCACGGGCGGAGCTCCTCGATCTCGACGGCGGCGAGCAGGCGGTCGACGTCGGCCGGGTCGACGGCCCCCGCGACCGGCTGCAGCACCGCCGCAGCCGACCACGCGACACCGCGCCGCAGCACAGCCGACCACGCGTCGACGCCCTGCGGCAGGTCACCGATACCGTCCAGGTCCGCGGCCAGCGCCGCCGTCAACGCGTCACCGGCACCCGTCGGGTTGCCGGAGAGCGGGCGGGGCAGGTAGGCGCGCAGCAGGACGTCCTCGTGCGCCAGGACGAGGCCGTTGGTGCCGTCGCTGATGAGCGCCGCACGGGCGCCCGCGGCGACGAGCGCTCGCGCCGCCACGGGCACCGACGGCACCTCGCCCCGGCCGAGGCCGGTCACGGTCTGCGCGGCCTCGACACGGTTGGGCTTGACGAGGTCGGGGCCGAGCCCGAGCACGCGCGAGAGGTGGACACCGCTGACGTCGAGCACGACCCGCAGGTCTGCGTCCTGCGCCAGCCGCACCAGGCGGCGGACGAGCTCGGCATCGGTGCCCGGAGGGAAGCTGCCCGACACGGTCAGCACCGAGGCCTGCGGCGCGAGCGCCGACACCTCGTCGACGACGCGGTCCCAGACCCGCTGCGACTGGCCGACGCCCGGCTCGTTGAAGAGCGTTGCCCGGCCGCCCGCCTCGACGACCGCCACCGACCGCCGCGTCGGGCACGGCGAGGGCACGAGCCGGTGCGGCACCCGGCGCGCGGACAGGTCGGAGCGGAAGAGGTCGATGTCGGTCTCGCCGGCCGGCGCCACGGCCACGGCCTGGTGCCGCATCGCGGTCAGCACCGCCGCGACGTTGAGGCCCTTGCCGCCGGCGCGCTCGCTCACCGAGGCGACGCGGTGGGACTCCCCGAGGGCGACGACGGGCACGGCATACGTGATGTCGAGCGCGGGGTTGGGGGTGACGGTGACGATCATCGACCGACGAGGTCCAGCGCGATCGTCGCGGCGCCGAGCGAGCCAGCGCGCGAGCCGAGCGCAGCGGCCTCGACGACGACGTCGTCGCGTCCACCGAGGCGCGCCCGGAGTGCGGTGCGCAGCGGCTCGAGCAGGGTGTCGCCGGCATGCACGAGACCGCCCCCGATGAGGACGAGCTCGGTGCCAGCGGCGGCCACGACGGGGGCGACCATGATCGCGAGCGCGTCGATGGCCTCCTGCCAGATGCGGCTCGCCTCGGCCTCACCGGCCTCGGCGCGGCGGGCCACCTCCTCGGCGTCGCCGACGAGACCGGTCGCCTCGGACCAGCGACGGCCGATGGCGCCGGCGCTCGACAGCGCCTCGAGGCAGCCGCGCTGCCCGCAGCCGCAGAGCGGCCCGTCGGGCACGACGACGATGTGGCCGATCTCGCCGGTCCACAGCGACCCGGTGACGAGCTGCCCGCGGCAGAGGATCGCGCTGGCCAGGCCCGTGCCGAGCGGCACGAAGAGCACGTTGTCGGCCTCGCGCGCGGCGCCGAGGCGGTGCTCGGCGAGCAGTCCCGAGCGGACGTCGTGACCGACGGCGACCGGGACGTCGACGTGGGAGGCGACGCCCCCGCGCAGGTCGAGGTCACGCCAGCCGAGGTTGGCCGACCAGACGCCGATGCCGGCGACGTCGTCGACGAGGCCCGGCACCACGACGCCGACGGCGAGCAGCTCGACGCCGTCACCTGCCTGCGCAGTCAGCTCGACGACGGCCTTGGCGGCGACCTCGCCGAGCTGGTCGCCGACCCGGTCGGGGGTCGGGCGCACCGTCTCGGCGAGCACCTGGCCGTCGGGGGTCACGAGGGCCGACTTGATCCGGGTGCCCCCGACGTCGATCCCGACCACTGCTTCGCGCATCACGCTGCGCAGTCTATGAGCAATCGTGCACGGTTGAACACCCGATCAATCACATTCGGACAGGCACCTCATCCTGCTGCGCCAAGCCTGCCACCAGACGCGCCCAACCGCGCGGGGAGCCGTCGTCAGCGCAGGTAGAGCGCGCGCGCCGGGCAGAGCCGCACCGCCGTCTCGGCGAGCTCGCGCCCGTCCTCGCCGACGACCGTGTCGTCGCCGACGACGGGATAGCCCCACTCGTCGAGGGTGACCCCGGCGAGCAGCTGGGCGCACACGCCGTGTCCCGTGCAGGCGACGCGGTCGACGGCGACGCGCGGGTCGTGGGCGAGCCCGACCCGGCGCCGGGTCTCGTCGGCGGGACGCCGCGGGCGGGACCCGTTCCGGTCAGTGGGCGTGGACATCGCTCCTCCTCGGTGTCGTGCGGAGCTCCGCCGCGGCGCAGAGGCCGGTGCGGTGCTGCTCCAGGTGGTCGGCGAAGACGCGCAGCGCGGACCACGCGAAGCCGGCCACGCCGTCGGGGAAGCGGCACGCGCCGCGCCCCGGCAGGAGCGCGACCCGTGATCGCACGCGGTCGTATGCCGTGTCGTCGCCTCCCGAGACCAGGGCTCGCCAGTCGGCGGCGAGGGTGGGTAGACCGAACATGCACGGTCCGCACTGGCCGGCGGACTCGCCCGCGGCCCAGGTGAGGCAGCGGTCGACGAAGCCGAGCGGGCAGTCGCGCGGGTCGAGGACCTCGAGCACTCCGGGGCCGGTGCGGGCGCCGACCCGCGAGAGGTCGGCATCGGACCAGTGCAGACCGGGCACGTCGGCGGCACGGACGAAGGTGCCGCCGAGGCCGCCGACGAGGACCGCCGACGATGCCTCGGGCAGGCCTCCGGCGAGGTCGAGCAGGTCGGTGACCCGCGCGCCGGCAGCCGTCTCGAGCACCACGGCGCGCGCGGTCGGGGTGCTGACCGAGACGAGCCGCGGGCCGGGCTGGTCCGGGGTGCCGTACGACCGGAACCAGGAGGCGCCGTGCCGGGAGATCTGCGCGGCGCGCCAGACGGTCTCGGCGTTGAGCACGACCATCGGGCGGATCCGCCGACCCTCGGAGTCGCGGCCACCCCGCACGAACGGCTGCCGCTTCGTCATGGGACGGGCCAGGCCGCCCTGGGCGAGGGAGATGATCGACGACTCCTCCGAGGAGACGTAGCGCGGAGGCACCGCGAGCAGTCGCAGCCCGGCCGCGTGCAGCAGGTGCGCGGTCTCGGAGCCGCGGTGGGCGGCATACGTGACCTTGGCCCCGTCGGCGATCTCGCTCGCACCGTCGATGAGCTCGCCGAGCCGGTTGGCGACGACCCAGGCGTCCTTCGTGGCGCCCAGCTCGCCGTCGCAGGCGTTGACGACGAGCTGCGCGTCGTGGGCGTGCGCGGCGGCGACCTTGGTCGCGGTGCTGAAGGCGGCGCCGCCGCGACCGGTCAGCCCGGCCTCGGCGAGCAGGGACACGATGGTCATGACCACTCCTGGGCTGCGACGGCGACGCGTCGCTCTCGGTCGAGGTGGGTGGAGGTGTAGCGCCAGGCAATGGCGCCGACACCGACGACCGCGCAGGCGATGGTCGTGCCGCGCAGCAGCAGCTCGCCGCTCGTGCCGAGCGCGAGCCCGTGGACGATCGCCATCGGCCACAGCGCGTGGGAGAGCAGGTGCACCCGGCGCCAGGTGCGCTCGGCGAGGCGGTGGCGCAGGAGCGAGGTGACGACGACGGCGAGGAGCACGTCGAAGGCGAGCGTCCCGAGGCCCACCCACAGCGTCTCGTAGCCCGAGGTGAACGGCAGGACCGCCGACATGAGGTCGATCGACACGTAGGTCTCGGCGACGGCCGTCGCGATGTGGGCCAGCAGGAAGACGCTCGTGCCGAGGGACAGCCACCGGTGCACGGCCATGACGATGGTCGCGGAGTCGCCGGTGGGCCGGCGCCGCCCGCTCGTCACGAGCCCGAGCACGACGACGACCGTGAGCAGCACGATGCTGACGACACCCGTGGCGCGAGAGACGTACCAGAGCAGCTCGTTCATCAGGCGGCCCTGCCCGCCCCGTCGGGCCAGCCCGGCGTCGTCAGCACCCGTCCGTCGCGGTGCTCGAGACGCGCCGGGATGCCGTGGTCGGTGAGCCACTCGGGTGCGTCGGCACCGAGCACGACCGCGGCCGTCGACGCGGCGTTGGCCTTGAGGCACGACGCGGCGGCACACGACACCTGCGCCCAGACGGCCAGCGCGGTGTGGCCCGTCCGGGGGTCGACGATGTGGTGCCGTGGGCCGTCGTCGGTGTCCCAGACCCGCAGCTGCGTCGACGACGTCGCGATGGCCTGTCCCGTGCTCGTCACGACCTGCCGGACCGAGCCGGACGCGGACTCGATGCCGACCGACCACCCCTGCGGCGGGAGGTCGCCCGACACCGCGACGTCACCGCCGAGGTTGACGGCGAACCCGCCCGGCAGCGACTCGGCGAGCAGCGCGGCGATGCAGTCCGCGGCATACGCCTTCGCGGAGGCGCCGAGGTCGAGCAGGGTGCCGGGCGCGACAGCGACCCGGCGACCCGAGACGTTGAGGTGGACTGTGTGCCACTGCGGCACCCCGGCGACGCGCACCTGGTGGAAGCCGGGCCGGGCGCGCACGACGTCGAGGTCGGCGTCGTAGCCCTCGGCCACGAGCACCGACCCCACGGTCGGGTCGACGAGGCCGCCCGTGAGCCGGGCGACGCGCAGCGCCGCCTGGAGGTATGCCGCGAAGGTCGGTGACACGAACGCCTCGGCGGGTGCCCGGCGAGCCCGCGCCGCAAGGAGACTCACCTCCGAGTCGGGCCGGAAGCGGCTGACGGCACGGTCCACCTCGCGCAGGTGGCGCCGGGCGATCTCGACCGCCTCGGGCAGCACCTCGGGGCGGGTGACGAGGACCGAGTTCGTCGTGCCGATGGCCTCGAAGGTGCTCTTCGCGACTCGCGGCCCTGACAGGATGTCCATCACGAACCGCCCGAGTTCGTCTGCGCCTGGGCGTTGCTCCCGCTCACGGGGGCCACGGCGCTGAAGCCGGAGGTGGAGGCCGAGTCGTCGGACGACCCGGACGAGGTGGACGAGCTGGAGTCGTCCGACGAGTTCTGGCTCGTCGTCTGGCTCGAGGTCTGGCTCGTCGTCTGGGTCGCGACGGTCTGGTTCTGGGCGTCGGCGAGGTGGATGCCGACGGCGCCCACGAGGACGGTGGCGGCGGTCATGAGACCGGCGGTCCAGAGTCGGGCTCGGCGCAGGGCGCGGGGGACGGTGCTCATGGGGACTCCTTCGGTGGTGATGGCTCCACCGTCGCGAGCGCCACTGTGGGCTCGCTGTGCCCACCCGATGACGACGGCATGCATCGCTGGCATGGCGCGGCCAGAGGGTTCAGCTGCCGGGGCAGTCCACCTCGTGGTTCCTCGGCCATACCGGGTCGGCCCCGGACCCAAGAACCTCGAGGTGACCCCGTTCACCGGTCCAGGTCAGGGCGGAGGACCCGGCCTCGACGGGCCGATATCCGTCGTCCGTGCTGTACCGGCTCACGCGTCGCGCCACGACCCCGTGGGCGGGCAGGACGAAGACGGCGCCGCTGCCGCCCATGAGGAACGACTGCTCCTGCACCACGACCCGGCACCCACCGGCGCTCGACGGGTCCACCACAGAGGTCGAGCCGCTGTCGAAGGCCCAAGAGAAGGCGGTCGCGGCGCCGGCGCCGACGACGAGCAGCCCCACGGTCAGTCGCCGGCCGGGGGTCGGCCGGCGGTGGACGCGGCCGAGCACGCGGCCGAGGACCAGCAGGGCCACGCCGCCCCAGAAGAGGACCACGGCGGCGTCGCCGGCGCTGGTCACGTCCTCGCCGAGGACGAGAACCGCCGGCCAGGCGACGGAAGACACGACGAGCGTCACCGTGGCCGCCAGGAACGTGATGCCGCCTCGTCGCGCGATGGCTTGCGCCGTGTCCACGCCACCCCCGTGTCGCCGTCCGGTCGTCGAGGCCCGAATCTAGCCCGCCGCGCCAGGACCGCGACGCCCGCCGCGTGTGCAGATGTCGGGGTCCTGCCCCCACACTCTGCACACATCCCGGAGTCCCAGGCAGAGGTGTGGACGTCAGAGGTCCCGGAATCCGCTTGCCCCGCAAGGAGACGCGCCAGCACGCTTGCGAGCATGACGATGCACATCCACAACGTGACCTTCGACTGCGCCGACGCCCGCGCCCTCGGCACCTTCCGGGCCGCGCTGCTCGGCTGGAACGTCTACTACGACGACGACCCCGAGGTCGTCGTCGCGGCGTCGTTCCCGAGCTCCGGCCTCGGGCTGCTCTTCATCCCCGTCCCCGAGGGCAAGACGGCCAAGAACCGCCAGCACCTCGACCTCGCCCCCGACGAGGGCACCCGCGACGAGTGGGTCGAGCGCGCACTCGGCCTCGGCGCCACACTCGTCGGCGACCACCGCACGCCCGAGGGCACCGGCTGGGTCACCATGGCCGACCCCGAGGGCAACGAGTTCTGCATCGAACGCGGCGCCACCGAGACGGGCCCCCGGCCCTCACGCGCCTACCGCATCGGCACGTGACGGCGCGGCACGTGCGGCTGTCGGGCCCCTGACCCCACCCCAGTCAGACGCGACGAAATCCGGCGAGCGCCTCAGTCGCCCTGCGCCAGGGCCACGCTCCTGGGCACGACGAGCCGCCAGGCGTCGACGACGATCTCGCGCATGCGCGCCACGTCGATCGCGTCGAGGCGCACCTCGACCCAGTTGAACCGCAGGTCCGACCGCCGGGGCAGGAGGAAGACCTCGGGCTCGCTCGCGACGAGCACGTCACGCTCCTCCTTGGGGAACGCGAAGCCCATCTGCGTCTCGTCCGCCGAGAACGCGAGCCACACGATCTTGCCGACGCGGAACTTGACGCGGTCACGCACGAGCACCTCGTAGGAGCGGGGCAGCTGCTCGGCCACGCGCCGCACGTCCTCGATGGTCACGGGCACCCCTCCACCCTGCCACGCGGGCGCTGCCGACACACCGTGCGATACCTCTGGATCCGAGGCGACCAAGGCACCTGAGGTCACCCCTTCCACGAACGGGGCCACCCGGCATACGCTCCCGGTGTCGCGACCCCGACGGCAGCAGGCTGGGCGGGATGACACGTCGACCTTCATCGAAGGAGACGACGTATGCCGTCCGCACCGTCCCAGTCCACCGTCCCTCAGCGCCTGCTCGCCTTCCTCGACCGCCTCGGCGCCGAGCTCGACCGTCGCGGCGACGCCGTCGCGCTGCTCGGCCTCGGCTCGGTCGGTCGCGACCTGCACCGCCTCGACGAGCACTCCGACGCGGACTTCTTCGTCGTCGTCGACGACACGGCGGCGCGCGACCGCTACCTCGCCGACATCGACTGGCTCGAGGCCGCGCAGCCGGTCGTGTGGTCGTTCGAGAACAGCGACGCCGGCCGCAAGGCGCTGCTCGAGGGCGACCTCTTCGCGGAGTACGCCGTCTTCACCCTCGCCGAGATGGACACCGCGGGCTACCCGCCGGGCCGGCTCCACTGGAGCCGCGCCGATGCACCCGCGGGACTGGACGAGCCGAAAGTGCCTGTGCCGCAGCCGCCCTCGCTCGCACACGAGGTGGGCGAGGCGATCACGAACCTCTACGTCGGGCTGCACCGCGACCTGCGCGGCGAGCGCCTCACGGCCTCCCGTTTCATCCAGGGGTATGCCGTGGACCGCTGGGTCACGATCCTCGGCAACCTGGGCCTCGGCCGGGGGGACCGACAGGACGTCTTCGTCGTCGACCGCGGCGTCGAGCGGCGGTTCGGACCGGAGCTGCTGCCGCTGGCCGACCTCGTGCCGGGCTACGAGCGCAACGCGCACGCGGCGGCCACCCTGCTGGCCCTGCTCGAGGAGCACGTCGAGCTCGACCCGACGATCGTGGCAGCGGTGCGCGACCTCATCGGCCGCGCGGCCACCGGTGCTCAGTCCCGCGCTACCGAGTCGCTCGCAGGCGAGTCGGGAGCAGCCGAGTCGGGGGCTGTCGAGTCGGAGGCACCGGCGTCACGGCCTTCCCCGGCGGGGGGCAGCTCGAGCTCGTAGACGAGCAGCGTGAGCGTGTCGATGGGCGACCAGTCGCGCTCGGGGGCGCGGGTGAAGCCGAACCGCTCGTAGACACGGTGGGCCGCGTGCATCGTCGGCTGGGTCGACAGCACGACGCGGCGGCGACCGAGGCCCCGGGCCCGGTCGATGCACTCGCGCACGAGCGCCGTGCCGACGCCGCGGCCCCGACCGGCGGGTGCGACGGCCAGGGTCCGGAACTCCGCCTCACCCTCGCGGGCGACGTCCGCGAACGGTCCCGGCGCCCCGACGAACGCGACCCCGCCGAGCACGAGCCCGTCGGGGTCCACGGCGACGAGCACCTCGGCGTGCTCGGCCCGGTGGGCGACGTCGCGCAGCACCTCGAGGTAGGGGTCCTCGGCACCGAAGTCGAGCAGGCCGTCGTCGAGGTAGGCGGCGGCCGTCAGCTCACCGAGCCGCTCGTGGTCCTCGGGGCGCACCGCGCGGATCGTGAAGCCGTCCATGCGCGCCAGGTTCGCAGCCGCACCCTGAACAGACCCGCGCAGCCGCCGAGCCGGGCGCACCCGACAGGCCGTGCGGACCCGGCGACCCACCCGGGGTCCTTCCCATGGAGTCGGCAGACTCCACCCAGCGGGCTCGCAGAAATCGCACCTACGTTCCGAAACGGCCCGAGCGGGCCATCTCGGGGCGAACAGGGAGAGGGGCACCATGCGCACCCACAACAGGCGCAGGCGGACATATGCAGGGGTGGGGCTCGCCGCGACGGCCCTCGCGCTCGGGACGAGCTTCGCGGCGGGATCCGCTGCGACGGCGGCGGGCTCGGACGGCGACATCGTCTACACCGTGCACCCACTGACGAAGCAGTTCTCGACGGGCACCCGGCCGGGCGCGCTGCCGACGCCGTCGCAGTGCGTGGCCCGCATCGGGCTCGCCTGCTACACGCCGGCGCTCATCCGCAAGGCCTACGACATCCCGGACGGCTGGACGGGCAAGGGGCAGCGGATCGTCGTCGTCGACGCCTACGGCAGCCCGACGGTGCGCCAGGACCTCGACGTCTTCAGCCAGACCTTCGGCCTGCCCAAGGCCGACCTCAACGTCTACTACCCCGGCGGCGCGCCCCAGACGAGCACGGCCCACAAGGGCCAGCCGCTCGGCTGGGCCGGCGAGACCAGCCTCGACGTCCAGTGGGCCCACGCCATCGCCCCGGACGCCACCATCAACCTCGTCGTCGCCCCGAACAACTACGGCAACGCGCTCAACGGCGCGGTGCGCTACGCCGTCGACCACGACCTCGGCGACGTCCTGTCGATGAGCTACGGCTCCGACGAGGCCGCGATCAAGGGCAAGGGCAACAACCTGCAGCTCAAGCAGTCGCACGAGAACTTCGTCGCGGCGGCGGCCAAGGGCATCTCGCTCTTCGCCTCCTCCGGTGACGACGGCGCCTCGAACGGCGGCCCGGCCCTCGCGGCCGGCTACCCGGCGTCCGACCCGCTCGTGACGGCGGTCGGCGGCACGAACCTCTTCACGAGCGACACCGGCGCCTACGAGGGCGAGACGGTGTGGGGTGACCAGGCCTCGTGCGCGGTGCACCAGCCCTTCGGGTGCAGGCTCGGCCCGATCGGTGCGACTGGCGGCGCCCCGAGCACCATCTTCGCCGCGCCCTCCTACCAGGCGGCCGTCAACGGCAACCCGATGCGCACGACGTCGGACGTGTCCTACAACGCGTCGGTCTACACCTCGGTCTTCGTCTACGTCGGCTTCAACGCCAACCCGGCCGACAACGGCTTCTACTTCTACGGCGGCACGAGCTCGGGCTCGCCGCAGTGGGCCGCGATCGGCGCCCTCGCCGACCAGCAGGCCGGGCACCGTCTGGGCACGCTCAACCCGGCGCTCTACGCGATCGGTGCCGGTTCGACGCACGCGCTGGCCTTCCACGACGTGACGTCGGGCAACAACGCCTGGCACGGCCCGGGCCTCGACGCCAAGGCCGGCTACGACGACCCGACGGGGCTCGGTTCGCCGGACGTGTCGGGCCTGGTGGGCCAGCTGGTCCACTGACAGGACGTGTGCCGTGGCGTGGCCACCCAGCACCTCGCTGGGTGGCCACGCCCGCGTCCACGGGCTTTCCACGGACGGTTGGTGGCGGTTCGCGCGCGATCGGGGGTCCGGGGTGGGTTTGCGGCTTGTGCGGTTCTTGCGGAGTTCTTGCCGTTTCGCGACACGATCTCTTGAGCGGGACACTGCACAGTCGAGGACATGAACTCGACGACGTTCGACGCAGCCGCCCTGGTGGCGGCCTGGCCTCTCGTGCTCCTCGCGCTCGTCATCGGCTCGCTCGTCGGGACGGCCTTCGTCCGGGCCGGCCGGCCGGCCACCACCGTGACGCGGGCGGATGCCGGCCTGAGCCGCACCTGCCGGTCGGCCGGGCACCACTACCTCAAGGACGCCACCGGCTGGTGCTGCTCGCACTGCGGTGACGAGATCCGCCACCCGGCCCACGCGGCTCACCTGCAGGGCAGCCGCGAGGCCGTCGCCGTCTGACCCCGTCGGAGTCGTCTTGAGCAGGCCTGAGCAAGGTCGCTGGGCTCGCGCGGACGGCGTAGCGTCGGTGGGGTGACCGAGCAGCAGGCCTATGAGGTCGTCCGGCGCTACCCGGAGTTCGAGCTGCGCCGCTACGCCCCGCACGTCGTGGCGCAGGTCGTCGTGGACGCGCCCTTCGAGGACGCCGGCAACCGGGCCTTCCGCACGCTCCTGGGCTACATCTCCGGGCAGAACCGCTCGGCGAGCAAGGTCGCCATGACCGCCCCCGTCATCCAGAGCGGGTCGACGAGGTTGCCGATGACCGAGCCCGTCGAGCAGACACCCACCGGTGAGGGGTCGTATGCCGTGGCGTTCGTCCTGCCCTCGTCGGTCACCCTCGCGGACGCCCCCACGCCGACGAGTCCCGAGGTCCGGCTGCACGAGCGCCCCGCGGCCCTGGGGGCGGCGCGGCGCTACCGCGGCCGGTGGACCGAGTCCTCGTTCGAGGAGCACCGGCGGGCGCTGGAGGCGGCGGTCCGCGCGGCGGGCCTGACCCCGGTGGGCGCGCCTCGCTGGGCCCGCTTCGACCCGCCCTTCATGCCGTGGTTCCTGCGCCGCAACGAGGTCGTCCAGGACGTCGTCGAGACGGCGTCCTCGACCAGCGGGCCGTAGGCAACCGCGCGTCGGCCGGTCTCGAGCCGTCCCAAGGCGGCAGAGCGGTGAGGCGGCTCCAGCCAGAGGGACGCCGGGCGGGTGAGGGCGCCAGGCAGAGCGCGTCAGGCCGCGAGGCGCCAGGCGAGGACGCCGAAGAGCACGCCGAGGGCGTTGGTCGCCCAGTGCATGCCGACGCTGGCGAACAGGCTGCCGCTGCGGCGGCGCAGCTCGCCGGCGAGGACGCCACCGAGGGCCGTGAAGATCACGGTGCCACCGACGACGGCGACCTTGGCGAACGGGCCCAGCCCGGCGACCGCGGAGCCGATCGCGGCGTTGCCCGTGGCCGACGCCATGGCGGGCAGGACGTGCCACAGGCCGAAGAGCAGCGACGAGCCGAGCACGACCTGCCACATCCGTGCGTGCCGCGAGAGGAACCCCCACAGCACCGAGCGGAAGGCGACCTCCTCGAGCAGGATCGTGCCGACCGGGATCATGACGAACGCCGTGAGCAGCGCACCCGCCGGGGGCAGGTGGTAGCGCACGTCGAGGAACGCGGTGCGGGTCGAGGGCAGCAGGATCCCGACGAGGTAGACGGCGCCGACGACGGCGATGACGCCCAGGCCCCAGCGGATGCCGCGGGCGTGGGTGTGGCGGGCGAGCCCCAGCTGGTGCCAGGTCAGGCCCTGCCAGCGAGCGAAGGCGAGCAGCGCGACGGCGCCGAGCGGGCCGAGCCACATGGTGTCCCACTCGAGCACGTGGTCGGCGACGTTGAGCCCGACGAGGGCGAAGACGACGGCGACCGTGGCGGCCAGGCGGGCACGTCGGCCGCGGGCGATGAGCGCGAGGCGGTGACGGCGTACGCGGTCGTGCGCTGCGTCGTGTCGAGCGTCGTGTCGAGCCTCGATTCGAGCGTCGTGCGCCCGGCCCGGCAGGGACGTGGCGACGCCGTCGGGCGTGGACTCGACGGCGGCAGCGGGGCGCAGGACGGGGATGCTCATCCCCTCCATTTTCGCAGGTCTTCCTGTGGAGCACCTATGCTCCGGCGGCGGCGTGACCACGTTCACCCCGCCCGCCACAGCCGCCCCAGACGTCAGCGGCGACGCTCGACGAGCCCCTTGACGTACTCCGCCTGACCGAGGTGCTTGGCCGCGTCGTCGAGCACCGACACGATCCGGACGGCCACCGTCACGGGCGGGTCCCA
The DNA here is from genome assembly GCF_039532035.1 of Terrabacter carboxydivorans. Classification (NCBI taxonomy): domain Bacteria; kingdom Bacillati; phylum Actinomycetota; class Actinomycetes; order Micrococcales; family Intrasporangiaceae; genus Terrabacter; species Terrabacter carboxydivorans. The sequence goes on from NZ_BAAARE010000024.1 coordinate 24,423, forward strand.
GTGCGCGTCGACGACCCGCTCGTAGCCCTCGGCGTCGAGCCCCTGGACGAGCGCGGCCGTGCGGTCGTGGACGGCGGCGTGGTAGTCGCCGAAGAGGCCCGGGTCGGCGACGGTGAACTTCCCGACGTCAGCGGAGGTCATGCTCCAGCCGTGCGCGTCCGGCGGGTAGGGCAGGCCGAAGCGGTCGACCCAGCCGTCGCCGAGCCACGCCGACTGCTCGCCGACGAGGTGCGCCACCTGGTCGTCCTGCTGGCGGGCCAGGTGCCAGACGAGCCACGCGATGTGGTTCGCCTCGGCGTCCGGCCGCCACAGCAGCTCGTCGACGGAGAGCCCGTCGACGACCTCCGGGACGCCGTCGCGGATGCGGCCGAAGCCGTCGAGCAGGAGGTCACGGGCGGTGTCGGTCGTCGTCATGTCGTCCACCTACCCAGCATGCACCCGAGCGGCGCCCGAGACGGGCGGGAGCGGCCGACCCGTCCCCGCCCGTCGTGCGGAAGCCCTTGCACCGCAGACCAGCCGGACGAACCGGACCTTTCGCCCCCGACGTATCTGGGAGCACCTCCCCGCCTCTGACCGCCGCGCCCACCACACACGCAACGACGCAGGGTGCCCAGACACAGGAGAGACGCATGACCCTCAACCTCACCCCCACCGCCCGACGGGCCACGAGCCTCGCCGGACTCTGCGACGGTGCGGTCCACCTCCCCGGCGACGACGGCTACGACGCGACGCGCCTGCCGTGGAACGTCGCCATCGACCAGCGCCCCGCCGCCGTCGCCCTGCCGCGCACCGTCGCGGACGTGCAGGCCGTCGTGCGCGCCGCGGCCGCTGCGGGCCTGCGCATCGCGCCGCAGAGCACCGGCCACAACGCCGGCCCGCTCGTCGCGCAGGGCCTCGACGACGTCGTCCTCGTGCGCACCGAGCGGATGCGGGGCGTCACCATCGACCCGACCCGCCGCATCGCCCGCGTCGAGGGCGGCGCCCTGTGAATCGACGCGACCGAGCCGGCCGCCGACCACGGGCTCGCCGCGCTGCACGGCAGCTCGCCCGACGTCGGCATCGCCGGCTACAGCCTCGGCGGCGGGATCGGCTGGTACGCCAGGCAGCTCGGGCTCGCCTCCAACAGCCTCACCGCCGTCGAGCTCGTCACGGCCGACGGCGAGCACGTGCGCGCCGACGCGACGCAGAACGTCGAGCTCTTCTGGGCCCTGCGCGGAGGCGGCGGCAACTTCGGCGTCGTCACGGCGCTCGAGCTCCGCCTCCACCCCATCGAGACGGCGTATGCCGGCATGCTCGTCTGGGACCGCGACGAGGCCGAGCGCGTGCTGCGTCGCTGGGCCGACTGGGCACCCGAGGCGCCCGACGCCGTCACGACGTCGTTCCGCTTCCTCAACCTGCCGCCGCTGCCGATGATCCCGGAGCCCCTGCGCGGGCGCTCTCTCGTCGTCATCGACGGTGCCGTGCTCGGCTCCGACGACGAGGCCTGCTCGATGCTCCGGCTGCTGCGCGGGCTCGACCCCGAGATCGACACCTTCGGCCGCGTGCCGGCACGGTCGCTGACCCGCCTGCACATGGACCCCGAGGGCCCGTCGCCCGCCGTGTCGGACGGGACCCTCCTAGGTGAGCTCGGCGACCCGACGATCGACACGATCCTCGAGCAGGTCGGACCGGGGTCCACCTCGTCCCTGCTGGCGGCCGAGCTCCGGCAGCTCGGCGGTGCGCTCCGCCGGGCCCCCGAGGGCCACGGTGCCCTCGCGACGATAGACGCGGCATACGCAGCGTTCGCCGTCGCGATCGCGACCACCCCGGAGATGGCGATGCAGGGGCAGCTCGACGCGACCCAGCTGACGTCGGCGCTCGAGCCGTGGTCGACGGGCCGCAGCTACCTCAACTTCGCCGAGAACGAGGTGGACGCCCGCACGGGCTACACCGAGTCGGCGTGGTTGCAGCTCAAGGGGATCCGGTCGGCCTACGACCCGGACGACCGGTTCGTCGCCAACCACCGCGTGCCCCGTCTCTTCGAGGACGGCAAGGTCACCGCCTGACCCGGCACACCACGGTTCGAGGTGGTCCCGGCACCGACGACGGTGCCGGGATCACCTCCACCCGCAGGCGTGGGTGAGAATCAGGGCATGACACATCCCGGCTACGACGTCGACCGGATCCGGTGGCACTTCCCGGCCCTGCGCGAGGGCGCCGCACACTTCGACGGGCCCGGCGGGTCCCAGGTGCCCGACACCGTCGCGACGGCGGTCGTCGAGACGCTCACGGCGGCCATCTCCAACCGCGGCACGGTGACGCCGGCCGAGCGCCGCGCCGACCGGATCGTCGTCGAGGCCCGTGAGGCGATGGGCGACCTGCTCGCGGTCGACCCGCGCGGCGTCGTCTTCGGGCGGTCCGCGACCGAGCTGACCTTCCACCTCGCCCGCACCCTGGCGCAGGGCTGGGGCCCCGGCGACGAGGTCGTCGTCAGCCGCCTCGACCACGACGCCAACATCCGGCCCTGGGTCATCGCCGCCGAGTCGGCCGGTGCCACGGTGCGCTGGGCCGACTTCGACCCGGCCACCGGAGAGCTGCCCGCGGAGGCCGTCGAGGCCGTCGTCGGCGACCGCACGCGGCTCGTCGCGGTGACCGCCGCGTCCAACCTCATCGGCACCCGACCCGACATCCCGGCCATCGCCGACGTGGCCCACGCCGTGGGGGCCCGGCTCTGGGTCGACGGCGTGCACGCCACCGCCCACGTGCTCACCGACGCTCCGGCGAGCGGCGCCGACTTCTGGGTCTGCTCGCCCTACAAGTTCCTCGGCCCGCACCACGGCGTGCTCGCAGCCGCCCCCGAGCTGCTCGAGACGCTGCACCCCGCCAAGCTGCTGCCGTCGTCCGACGCGGTGCCCGAGCGCTTCGAGCTCGGCACGCTGCCCTACGAGCTGCTCGCCGGCACGACGGCCGCCGTCGACTTCCTCGCCGACCTCGCCCTGACCGACCCGTCCCACTCGCGTCGCGACCGGCTGGTCAGCTCCTTCGCGGCGCTCGAGGAGCACGAGGACTCGCTCCTCGCCACGCTGGAGGAGCGGCTGCGCGCGATCCCCGGCCTCACGGCATACAGCAACGCGAAGCGCCGCACGCCGACGCTGCTCGTCACCGTCGAGGGCCGCGACCCGCAGGACCTGCGCGCGGGCCTGGCCGAGCGCGGCGTCAACGCGCCCGCCGGCCACTTCTACGCGTGGGAGTGCAGCCACCACCTCGGGCTCGGCGCCACCGGCGGCCTGCGGATGGGGCTGGCGCCCTACACGAACGCCGACGACGTCGACCGTCTCGTGACCGGCCTCGAGCAGATCTGTGGGGGCGCCCGGTGAGCCGCCCGGTGCCGCTGCCCGCGGGTCCCGGCCAGGAGTCCGTCTGGGACTACCCCCGGCCGCCGGCCGTCGACCCGAGCGGCGAGCTCGTCGAGGTCCACCTCGGTGGCGAGGTCGTGGCCCGCACCCGCGCGTCGCTGCGGGTGCTCGAGACGAGCCACCCGCCGACCTACTACCTGCCAGTCGACGCCTTCGTCGACGGCGCGCTCGTGCCCGTCGAGGGCAGCACCGTCTGCGAGTGGAAGGGTCGCGCCGCCTACTTCGACGTCGTCGGCGGTGGCCGTCGCGCGGCGCGGGCCGCGTGGACGTATCCAGAGCCCGTGCCCACGTATGCCGTCCTGGCCGGTCACGTCGCCGTCATGCCCGGGCTCGTGGACGCCTGCTTCGTCGACGGCGAGCGCGTGCGGGCGCAGGACGGCGGCTTCTACGGAGGGTGGATCACCGACCGGGTGGTCGGGCCGTTCAAGGGCATCCCCGGCTCCTGGGGCTGGTGACGGCGCCACCGCGTCGGTCCTGAGCGACCGTGGCCGGCGGCGAGCCGTCAGCGCGGCACCGGCTCCAGGCGCGCCTCGACGAGCTCGCCGTCCCGGAGGTCCAGCACCGCGACCGTGCCGACCGGCTGACGCCGCCTGTCGGTGGGCGAGCCGGGGTTGACGATGCGCAGGCCGTCGCCGCTCTCGTCGAGCGGGATGTGCGAGTGCCCGAAGACGACGAGGTCTGCGGTCGGGAAACGGCGCCTCAGCCGGCCGGTGCGGCCCTGCTTCGGCCCGCTGTCGTGGACCATGCCGATGCGCACCCCCTCGAGCTCGACCTCGAGCGTCTCGGGGGCGCCCCAGGCGGCGACCTCGGGCACGTCGTTGTTGCCCATGACCACGTGCACCGGCGCGAAGCCGGCGAGCAGGTCGAGCACGTCGGGGGTGCACACGTCGCCGGCGTGCAGGATCACGTCGGCCGCGTCGAGATGTGGCAGCAGGGCCGGCGGGCAGGCCTTCCAGTGCCGGGGCGCGTGGGTGTCGGAGAGCACGAGCACCCTCACGACCGCACGCGCTCCAGGACCTCGCGCACGGTGGCCTCGACGAGCTGCACCTTGTAGCCGGTCTCGGGGAGCGGTCGGGCACCCTCCGTCGCGGCCTCGGCGGCCGCCGCCACGGTGTCGTCGTCGAGCGTCGACCCGGTGAGCAGGGTCTCGACCGCGCCGAGCCGCAATGGAACCGGCGCGACTCCGCCGATCGCGAGCCCGCACGACGTCACGGTGCCGGCACCGTCCCGGACCACGCGGACGACCGCCTCGACGAGCGGCCACTCCGCCTCGAAGCGGCTGATCGAGCGGAAGTAGGCCGCCCGCTCGCCCGTCGCCGAGGCCGGCAGCGTGATGCGGGTCAGCACCTCGTCGTCGGCGAGCAGGTGGTCCCGGGTGGGGTCGGACCCGTCGCCGAGGACGTCACCCACCGAGAGACCCGAGCGTCGCGTCGTGTCGACGGTGGCGGCATACGTCAGCAGGGCCATGGCGAGGGACGACGGGTGCGGGTGGACGCACGGCGCGGTGTCGAAGGCGACGCCGTAGAGGTGGCGCCCGTCGCGGGCTGGACAGCCGTCGCCGCCGGACTTGAGGCACGACGTGTGCGGGTGGCGGAAGTACCAGCAGCGCGTGCGCTGGAGCAGGTTGCCGCCGACGGTCGCGGTCGTGCGCACCTGCGGCGTGGCGAGCCCGGCCGCGGTCAGCGCGAGCGCCGGGTAGTCGTCGGCCAGCTCGCGCGCGACGGCGGCCACGGTCACGCCCGCGCCGAGGGTCGTGCCGGCGTCGGTGCGCTCGATCGCCGCGAAGCCGGGCACGCCGGTCAGGTCGAGGACGTGGGGGGTCGCCCCGGTCGTGCGCAGCCGCTCCTGCAGGTCGGTGCCGCCAGCACGGTAGACGAAGTCGCCTGTCCCCTCGGGGCGCTCGTCGTATGCCGTCAGGATCGTGACGCTCATCGGGTGACCTCAACGCGGCGTCGCGACAGCCCCGAGAGCAGGCGGTCCGGTCTGACGGGCAGCGTCAGTGGTCTCCAGCCGGTGGCGTTGAAGATCGCGTTGCCGACCGAGGCGGCGGGGCTGATCGTCGCGACCTCGCCGAGGCCGACGCCGCCGCCGGGCACCCGGTCCCAGCCCTCCTCGTGGAAGTGGATGTCGATCTCGGGGGTGTCGCCGAGCTGGGGGATGCGGTAGTCCTCGAGGTTCGCCGTCAGGGTGAGCCCGGTGTGCGGGTCGAGCACCTGGTTCTCGTAGAGCGCGAGGCCGATGCCCTGGATGACCGATCCCTCGCACTGGCTCCTGGCGAGGACCGGGGCGTGGATGCGGCCGACGGCGATGCCGCCGTGGACGCGGAGCACCCGCGTCCTGCCGGTGCGGGTGTCGACCTCGACCTCGCTGACGTGCACGGCCGCCGAGAAGCCGCGACCGACCTGGATGCCGCCCATGGTGACGGGCACGGCGCGCATGCCGCGGTCGCCGCCACGCTTGGCCGTCGCCGAGACCCCGTCGGGGGCACCGGCGAGGTCGTTGCCGACGCGGGCGCGCAGGCTCGTGGCCGCCTCGACGGCGGTCGACCACAGCGACACCGTCGTGCGGCTGCCGCCGGAGGCCGGGCCGTGCGTGGCTCCGCTGTGGGCGTGCCCCAGGCGGACGTCCACGGTGGTCGGGTCGACGCCGAAGACACCGGCGACGGCACGGGCCAGCACGGTGCGGCTGCCGGTCCCCATGTCCTGCACGGCGGTCGAGACGACAAGGCGTCCGGCCTCGACCCGGACGACGACATCGCAGTCGGGGTCGACGAAGTACATCCAGTTCGCAGCGGCCACACCGACGCCGCGCCGGAAGCGGCCCGTCTGGCTCCCGGTCGCCGGGCGCCCCTGCCACGTCGGGAGGTCCGCCGCCCAGCGGTAGAGCGCCTGGCGCTTCGGGTTGCCGTCCCACTGGGCCCGCAGGTCGATCGGGTCGCGGCCGAAGCGGTGGGCCGCCTCGTCGACGGTCTGCTCGAGGGCCCAGGCGATCGTCGGCCCACCCGGACCGCGGAACGGCGCACCGGGCGGGGCGTTCGTGACGACGTCGACGTCGCGGGCCAGCCGGGGCGTGCGGTCGTAGACGAGCATGGCGAGCGCCGCGACGCTGTTGCCGACGGCGATGCCGGCGTGGCTGTCGGTGTCGACCGTGAGGGCGCGGACGGCCTGCGTCTCGTCGTCGAGGAGCAGGGCGACGCGCGAGCGGCTGCCGGGCCGGTTGCCGGTGCCGGTCAGCTCCTCGTGCCGGTCGAGCACGAGGCGCACCGGGCGGCGGCTGAGCCGGCTCAGCTCGATCGCGGCGACGGCCTCCACCGTCAGGCCGAGCTTGGCGCCGAACCCGCCGCCGACGTGCTCGGCGACGACCTCGACGTGGGTCGGGTCGAGGTCGAAGTGGTCGGCGATCTCGAGGCGCATCGCCCCGACGCCCTGCGTGCTCAGCCACACCCGGAGGTACTGCGGGTCGCTCCAGTCGGCGACGCAGGCATGCGGCTCGAAGGCGGTGTGCAGCTGGGAGGCCGTGTGGAACTCGAGGTCGACGAGACCCCGGCGCCCGTCGGCGCGGGCCGACCGGATGCGGCGCTTGGCGACCGTGCCGAGGTAGGGCGCCCGCGACGGACCGTGGCTGTTGCCGTCCCAGGGCGCCGGCATCGCACCGCCCTCGCCGGCCGTGGGCGCCTCCTTGCGGTCGGCGCGCGTCGCGTAGACCAGCGGGGCCCCGGGACGCACCGCCTCGGCAGGGTCGATGACGAACGGCTGCGGCGTGAACGGCACCGCCAGCCCGGCGGCCGCGCGACGGGCGGCGGCGAGGGACTCCGCCGCGACGACGGCGATCGGCTGACCGGCCCAGCGCACGCGGCGGTCCTCGTCCAGGACCTCGATCCCGACGACGCCGTCGGGGAAGGCGATCGGGCCGACGAACCCGGCCGCGTGGTCGGACCGGCGGATGACGGCGTGCAGCATGCCGGGCAGCGTGACGTCGGTCGTGTAGACGGCGGCGCCCGTCACCTTCGCCGGTGCCTCGACACGCTCGACCGTGCCCCCGCCGGCGTCGTGCTCCCCGCGGCACGCAGCCGTGACCGCGCGGTAGACGCCTTCGTAGGAGCCGCACCGGCACAGGTGCCCGGCGAGCGCCTCGGCGATGGCCTCACGGTCCGGGGTGTCCGTGCCGTGCTCGGCACGCCACCGGTCGTGGAAGGCGACGGCGCTGACGACGAACCCGGGGGTGCAGTAGCCGCACTGGAGCCCGTCGTGGTGGGCGAAGGCTCGCTGCACCGGGTGCAGGTCGTCGTCCCCGCCGACCTCACCGGCAGCACTGCCGCCACGACCGGCGATGCCCTCGACCGTCGTCACGCGTGCGTCGCGCAGCCGCGTCGCCGGCGTCAGGCAGCCGAGCACCGGCTCGCCGTCGACGAGCATCGTGCAGGCCCCGCAGACGCCGCTGCCGCAGACGAGCTTGGTGCCGGTCAGGCCGAGCCCGTCGCGGACGAGCTCCACCGCCGACGCCGTGCCGTCGACCTCGACGACGCGCGTCTCGTCGTTGACCGTGGTGGTGAGCTCCATGAGGTCTCCTGCGGCTGCGTCTGGGTCTCGACGAGACGGTGCTCACCGACGCTACCTCCGTGAGCACCTCGGGCGCGATGATGGTGTCGAGGGCTAGAGCTTCGACACGAGGAGACGGTCATGCGCATCGCGGTGCTGGGCACGGGTGGGATCGGCGGCTACTTCGGCGGCCGGCTCGCGATGGCGGGGCACGACGTCACCTTCCTGGCGCGGGGCGCCCACCTCGAGGCCATCCGCGAGCACGGGCTCGTCGTCACGAGCGTCGCCGGCGACTTCACGGTGCAGCCGGCGCAGGCCACCGACGACATCGGCTCGATCGGACCGGTCGACGTCGTGCTGCTCGCCGTCAAGACGTGGCAGCTCCCGCCGGTGCTGGCGGCGCTGCCCACCCTCGTCGGCCCCGACACGGCGGTGGTCACGACGCAGAACGGCGTCGAGGCGCCCGACCAGGTCGCCGCCGCGGTCGGGCGCGCGGCCGTGCTGCCCGGCATCGCCAAGCTGTTCGTCCACATCGAGGCCCCCGGCCGCATCACCCACGTAGGCGGGCCCGGTTCGCTCGTCGTCGACGAGTGGTCGGCCACGCCGGGGGTCCCCTCCGAGCGGGTCACCCGGTTGCGCCAGGCACTCGTCGACTCCGGCGCCGCGTCGCCGGCGCCCGAGGACATCTGGGCCGAGCTGTGGTCCAAGATGCTCTTCGTCGTCCCGTTCGGCAGCCTCGGCGCGGCCCTCGACGCCACGATCGGCGAGCTGCGCACGCAGCCGCCCCGCCGTGCGCTGCTCGAGGACGCGATGCGCGAGGTGGAGGCGCTCGCCCGGGCACGCGGCATACGCCTGCCTGACCGCGTCGTCGCGGGCACGATGGCGTTCGTCGACGACCAGCCCGCCGACGGCACGACGACCCTCCAGCGGGACCTGCTCGAGGGCCGGCCGTCCGAGCTCGACGCGTGGACGGGCGCCGTGGTTCGCCTGGCGAGCGGGTCGGACGTGGACGTCCCGCTGCACCGGCTCCTCCTCGAGGTGCTCACCGCGCGGCACCCGGGCTCCGTCATCGGCTGAGGCCCGTCAGGGGGCGTATGCCGTGACGCCACCTCCGCGTCGACGCGTCGGTCAGAGGTCGGGCCGGCACACCCCGCGGCCGAGGATCGCGAGCCCGCGACGGTCACCGTCGGCCGGGCCGGCGCCCGAGCCGCCCGTCTCGGACATCAGCTGCGTCGCGTCGGACACGTGGTCGAGACCCAGCACGTGCCCGATCTCGTGCTCGACGACGGCGCGGGCGGAGTCCCGGCGCCCTGCAGCGAGCAGGTCGTCCATCGCGGCGACGTCGAGCCAGACCGACCCGGTGACGTAGACGAGGACGCCGTCGGCGGCCGCTCGCGGCGTGCTCCCACCCAGCCCGACGGTGGCACCGGCGAGCCGCGGGATCTGCTGCGGCGTCGCGAAGGCGATGTAGACCGGCGCCCACCGGTCGCCGTAGCGGTCCGGCTGGAACGGGTCGCGCTCGGGCGTCGGCGCCTCGTCGGTGAGCCCGTCGTCGACGAAGCGCAGGCCACTCGCCTCCGACATCGCCGCGACGGCCTCGCGCACGAGCGCGTCGCCTCCGTCCGGGAGCCCGACGCTGCTCGTCACGAAGTGGATCGGCCGGCACGGGTCGTAGGCCACAGGGTCGGCGCCGTTGCCCTGCATCCGCATGAACGTGTAGCCGCCCTGCCCACCGGGCATCGACGGGGGAGCGCCGAGCGGCGCACGGGCCGCGCCGATGCCGGCCGACGGGGCGTCGACGCCGAAGCCGTGCCTCGAGTCGAAGGGCCGCACCTGCCACAGCCAGACGCCGAGCGTCACCGCCACGAGCAGGAGGGCCACGGCGGACCGGACGCCGTGGGGAAGGCGGAGCTGTGACCACAGCCTCCGCGTCGTCGCGACCGCGCCCGCCACCCCGGACGGGCGATGCCCGCTGGCCTCCGTGGCCTCCGAGTCATCCCCGGCTGCCGCTCGGTGCCGGCCGGGCAGACGCGCGCTGGTCCCCTGACGCATGCTCAGCATCGTGCCGTGATCCGTCCGTCCTGTCGCATCGAGGCCGTCGCCTCGTGCGGGACCACGTCCCGTCATACCCGCCGCGGCCGACGGTGCACCCGCCGCGACCCTCCGGGTGCTGGCCCGGCTCGTGCCCGACCCTGACCCGCAGGTGCGCGCACGCGTCCACAAGGACGTCGGCTAGGTTCTGCGTCCGTGACCTGGATCGAGGCGGTACGCGACCGGGTGGTCCCGGCCACCACCGACGTCGCGCTGACGGCGCCGCGGCTGCTCATCGTCCTGGGCGTCGCCCTGGTGCTCGTCGCGGTCGAGCCGCTCTGGCGCGTCGTGCGCCTCGCCGTCACCCTCGTGCACGAGCTCGGGCACGCCGTCGTCGGCGTCCTCGTCGGGCGCCAGTTCACCGGGTTCGTGCTCCGCGGCGACATGTCCGGCCACGCCGTCACCCGAGGCCCGGTGCGGGGCCCCGGTCGGGTCGCCTCCACGTGGGCGGGCTACCCCATGCCGGCGCTCCTCGGGGCCGCGCTCGTCTGGACCGCCGGACGTGGGTGGGCCGCTCCGGTCATCACCGCCGGGCTCGCCGTGCTGCTCTTCGCCCTCGTCCGGGTCCGGTCGGCACTGACGGTCGTCGTCATGGTCGTCTCCATCGCCGCCTCGGCCGCCCTGTGGTGGTGGCGCGACGACGCGCTGCAGACGCAGGTGCTCGTCGGTTTCGGGGTCGTGCTGCTCGTCGGCGCGTGGCGCCACCTGTCCGCCGTGCTGCGTGACCGCAGCCGCGGCAGCGACCCGGGGGTGCTCGCGTCGCTGACGCCGGTGCCCCGTGCCCTGTGGAACCTCTCCTTCGCCGTTGTGTGCGCCCTCTCGACGTGGGTCGTGGGGGCCGAGGTCGTGGCCACGCTGCGCTGACCGACCGCGCACGCGGGTCGTCCCCCCGCCGACCCGTAGGCCGGGCCCCACCCGCCTGACCGCGTATGCCGGGTCGTGGCCCGTGCCCACGGCCCGGGCGCTCGTGTGCAACCCGCCGCCGGATGGGTAAGCGAGCCCCGGGTGGTTCGTTAGGGGGAGCCACCCACGCACCTCGAGGGAGGTCCCGGCCGCACGGGCGGGACCAGGCCCGACGACACGCAGGGGACTGACAGGGCGTGCCGTCGGGTTCGGGCGCCCGACGCCGGCCCGGTGGACTAACCGGCGTCGTCGCGGTGCGCGACGAACTCGACGGGGTTGTCGTCGGGGTCGAGCACGTAGGCCACCCGCAGCGCCCGGACGTCGTGCGGCTCCTGCAGGCTGCGCGCCCCTCGGCCGGTCGCCAGCGCGTGCGCGGCGTCCACGTCGTCGGTCCACAGCACGACCTCCATGCCGCGTCCGCGCTCGTCGAGGTGGATGTCGAGACCGTGCTCGGTGACCCCGAGCTCGGCCGAGCCCATGCCGATCTTGAGGCCCTGCAGCGTCAGCTCGACGTGGTCGGGCGGCCCGTCGGCGGGCGTGCGGAACGTCTCGGTGAAACCCAGCGCCGACCAGAAGCCGAGCGAGGTCTCGACGTCACGGGCGTAGATGTTGACCTGGGGCGTGGAGAACACAGGCCCGACCCTACGACGGCAGCGTCGCACCGGCCCGCCGGAACGGGCTCCGCGTCAGCGGGCCTCCGCGCAGGTCGGACCGGCGGAGAACCAGCGCCCCGTCCGGGGCGTCAGACGTGCCCGGCCCGGGTCCTGGTCGGCCGGGCGTCAGTTGGGGCTGAAGGGCGGGAGCGGGGCGCTGCCGACCGCACCTAGGGCGTCCGCGAACTCCCGCTCGCGCCGGACGAGCTGGAGCGCCAGCCGCAGGCGTGACTCCGTGTCGCTGCTCGAGAGGAGGCGCTGGCGGTCGGCCACGTCGAGGCTCACGGTCTCCGGCACGGCATACGCGAGCAGGCGGTCGTCGATGGGGATCTCGGCCTCGCCCCCGGTCGCGGCGGCGAAGGCGGAGAGCTCGGCGCGCAGCCGCGCGGCCAGCTCGACGACGGTGGTGGCGTCGCCGTCGGGCTCGGTGAGCCAGGTGATGCGGGCCGTCGTGTAGGGCGTGCCGGCAGACTCGTCGATGTCGTCGAGCCGGAAGCGGTCGGTGCCCTCCGACACCACGAGGAAGCGCTCGCCCTCCAGGGCGGCCGCCTGCGTCAGCAGGGCGCCGCAGCCCACCGGGTGCAGCGCGCGCACGCCGTCCTCGCCGACCTCGAAGCCCTCACGGATCGCCACGACGCCGAAGACGGGCGAGCGCTCGTCCTGGCCGTCGAGCAGGTCCCTCAGGAGCTGGACGTAGCGCGGCTCGAAGATCTGCAGCGGCAGTCGCGCACCGGGCATGAGCACGGTGCCGAGCGGGAAGAGTGGCAAGGTCGCCATGCGTCCAGACTAGGTCGGATCGGCCGATGCGCCAGTGACGCCGTCCAACCTCGGCCCCGCCCGTCGAGAAGTCCGTCGAGAGGTCGGCCGAGCGGTCAGTGGAGCGCCGTCAGTGGGGTGCCGTCAGTCGGGCACGCCGGACGGCATGGCCTGCGTCGCGCCGAGCTCGTCGGGGTCGACGACCGCGGGACGCGAGCCGGTGATCGAACCCTCGCGGACCTCGCCGTGCAGCTCCTCGACCTCGTCGAGCATCTCGGCCGGCGAGCCGTTGATGGCGGTCGCCAGCCCGAGGGCGAGACCGCGCAGCTCCTGGTCGCCGAGGCCGAGCCGGACCGCGACCGCGGCCGCGTTGACGGGCCGCTTCTCGGGGTCCTTCTCGAGGCACTCGGCGATGAGGTCGCGCAGGTCCTCGGGGATGTCGTCGGGCAGCGGCGGGGGCGGCTCGTTGACGTGGCTGAGCGCCGTCGCGATGGGGGTGCCCCGGTCGAACGGGCGCTGTCCGACGAGCATCTCGTGCGCCACGACGCCGAGAGCGTAGAGGTCGCTCGCGCCGGTGGCCGCGTGCCCGAGGGCCTGCTCCGGGCTGATGTAGTTGGGGGTGCCGAGCATCTCGCCGTGCTGCGTGTGGCCCGAGGCGTCGAGGGCGCGGGCGATGCCGAAGTCGGTGAGCTTCACGAGGCCGTCGTCGCGGACCATGATGTTGGCCGGCTTGATGTCGCGGTGCACGACCCGGGCCTCGTGCGCCACGCCGAGGGCGAGCGCCGCCTGACCCATGATCGAGCGGACCTCGCTCGGCGGGAGCGGCCCGCGCTCCCTGAGCACCGCGGAGAGCGGCTCGCCGGACACGAGCTCCATGACGAGGAAGGCGAGGCCCTGGTCCTCGCCGTAGTCGAAGACCGTGGCGATGTTGGTGTGCAGCAGCGCCGCCGAGTGCACGGCCTCGTCGCGGAAGCGCAGGGCGAAGAGCCGCTCGTGGTCGGCGTCCGGGCGCATGATCTTGACGGCGACCTCACGCTGGAGCACCGAGTCGGTGCCGGCCCAGACGTCAGCCATCCCGCCGGAGGCGATGCGGCGGTCCAGGCGGTAGCGCTCGCCCAGCACGAACCCTTCTTCCAGACGGTTCATGTCAGGGGCACCTGCGGCTTTCGGACTGAAGGTGCGCGTCAGTTGACATCTCTAGGGGCCTTCGTCAGCGGTCATGTTACGGGAGGGCGCGAAGATTGAGAATTCACGCTTCTGGTCTCTGCTGAACCGTCCCCCGCGTTCACGGCTCCCGCCTACATACCCCTCCCTCGACCGCCTCGAACAGCCGATTTCGACCCAGTTGTCGCCCGCCGTCGGGCCGCGCGGGGTGCGCTGGAGCGAGCCTGTGGACGACGACCGACGCCGGTCTCGTCCCCGTTCTAGCGTCGGCCCATGGACAGGGGAGACGGCACGTCGGGCCGAAGTTGCGCGCACGCCGTGCACGCAGTGGGTGCTCGACGTGCCGCGTATGCCGGGTGGACCGTCGGCCCTGCGCGCGCGGCAGGCGCCGGGTGGCCGGGGTGGCCGAGGTGAGCCGCGAGGTGGTGGACGTCGGAGCCGTCGCCGCGGCCGCTTCCCGCCTGCGTCTGGCCGGGGACGCGGTCCCGTCGACCCCGTCCGGGCCGGGAGGCGGCGCAGCCCTGTCGCCCCGAGGGGGCGAGTGCTCGGTCGGCGCCCAGGTGGCGCGGTTCGACGAGGTGTGGGGCGACGGGCTGCTCGCCGTGCGCGCGGAGCTCGGGCTGCTGGCCTCGAACCTGCATCGGGCGGCGTGGGCGCGGCAGGACCTCGAACGGGTGACGGCCCGGCTGCTGTCGCACGCCCCCGGTGTCGGGAGGGGCGAGGCGTGACCGTGCGGTTCGCGCTCGTCGGTGACGACCCCCGGGCGGTCGCGGACCGGGCGGGGGCGTGGCTCCGCGTCGCGCGCCGGATGGACGGTGTGGCGCGCGAGGTCGAGGCACAGGTCTCCGCGGTGGCAGCAGCCTGGCCCGAGGGTGGTGCCGGCGCGGCCGCCCTGGCCGAGGCGAGGCGGTGCGCCGACGCGACCGCCGAAGTGGCCCACGCGCACGGGCTCGCGGCGGGGATCCTCACCGGTCTCGTCGACCCGCTGGAGCGGTGGAGACGTCAGGTCGTCGAGCTCGAGGAGGCGTGGCAGCTGCTCCACCGGGCGGAGCTCGAGCTGGCCGCCGCGGTCCGGGCCGACCTCGGCGACCCGCACTCCCGCGCGCGCATCGTGCAGGCGGAGCGGCAGCTCGCCCTGGTTCGCGCCCGCACGGGTCACCCGGACACGGCGTCGGTCGACACGGCATACGCCCGCCTGGAACGGCACGTCCGCGAGCAGGTCTCCGACGTGGCCCGTCGGCTGGACCGCCTCACGGCCCAGGGGTCGGCGCCGGTCCCGGGGACGGGCGCGGGTCGCAGCGGGGTGTCGCGACTGCGCACCGAGCTGGGGCTGCTGGCCGCGGGTGCGCGGGCGCAGGGGCGGCTGGCCCCGCAGGTCGCCCGGCTCGTCGGCTCGGGCGTGCTGCCCGCCGAGGCGGCCGGGTGGGACGCGGCGGCCTTCGCGACCTACGTCCAGGCCCACCCGGAGCTCGCCGCGCGGCTCGTCGCGCGCCGCCCCGTCGCGGGCGCGGACACCGGGGCCCTCGTCGACCCGTTCGTCACCGGGGCGTCCGTCGTGTCGGGTGGCACGGTGGCGCCGCTGGTGTCCCTCGAGACGTTCCTCGCGACGCTCGGGCCGGCGCCCCAGCCGACGCTCACCTCCGTCGGCGACCCCGGCTGGCCACGCCGGATCGCCGTCCGGGACGCGTTCGAGGCGCTCTCGCCGTCCGAGCAGCAGCTGGCGGCGCTGCTCTGGCCGGGCGTGGTGGGCAACCTGTCCGGCGCACCCTTCACCGCCCGGGCGACGGCGAACCACGTGCGCGTCGTGGCGGCCGTGGACGAGCAGCGGCGACGCAACGCCGCCCTGACGCGCGACCTCCTCGACGCCGCCGCCGTCGGCGAGCAGTCGGGCACCGGGTCCGGCGCCGACTGGACCGAGGTGGGCAACAACGAGAAGCACCTGTCGCAGCTGCAGCGGCTCGCCGCGGACCCGACCCGCCAGATCGTGTGGTTCGACAACGCCGACGACGGGTCGGTCGTGGAGCTGCACGGCCGGCTCACCGCCCGGACGGTCGGGGTCGGCGTCTTAGTGCCCGGCACGACGGCCGAGCTCGGCGGCCACGACACCAACGCCCGGCGGTCGCAGTCGTGGGTGGACGCCGCGCAGGGCAGCGTCGCGATGGTGACGTGGATGGGTGGCGACCTGCCCGACGACATCCCCACCGACGCGCCCTTCCGCGACTACGCCGACCGCCTCGCACCCGCCCTGGCCTCCTTCAGCCACGACCTGCGCCAGGAGATCGACCACTCGGCTGCCGCGGGCACCCGGGTCCACGGTGCGGACGGCGACCGGGTCGGTCCGGCCCTCACGGTCATCGGCCACTCCTACGGCGGCGCCGTCGTCGGCACGAGCGAGCAGTACGGCCTCGACGCCGACAACGTCGTGCACCTCGAG
Source organism: Terrabacter carboxydivorans (assembly GCF_039532035.1). Taxonomy (NCBI): domain Bacteria; kingdom Bacillati; phylum Actinomycetota; class Actinomycetes; order Micrococcales; family Intrasporangiaceae; genus Terrabacter; species Terrabacter carboxydivorans. Next base: position 40,357 of record NZ_BAAARE010000024.1, read on the forward strand.
TCGGCCGGCGCGGGGCACGACGTCGCGAACGTCGACGACCTGCGCCCCGCACGCTGCGACACGCGCCGCTACGCCATCACCTCCGTCCACGACCCCATCCGTCTGGTCCAGGGGCTGCCCGTCCAGCCGCTGCCCGACATCGGGCACGGGGCGGACCCCGCCGACCTCGACCGCGTCGAGCGGCTCACCGGCGACGACGCCGCCGACGGGCACGAGCTCCGCTTCTGGGAGGCCCACGGCGGCGTGCTCGAGCAGGGCGCCGACGGGTGGAAGAACGTCCTGTCGGTCCTCACCGACGCCGCCCCCGTCCGACAGCAGCCCTGACCGCGCCTGCCGGGAGGCATGCGAAAGGGCCCCGGTTCCTGAGAACCGGGGCCCTTCGTCATCGCGTGCGCGAGGGGGGATTTGAACCCCCACGCCCTTTCGGACACTGGCACCTGAAGCCAGCGCGTCTGCCGTTCCGCCACTCGCGCGTGACAAGCAGACAGTGTGCTGTATCAGGCCCGGTATCGCCAAACCGGGGCCACCGGACCGATGGCGTGTGCCGCGTGGCGGGCTACGGGACCGCCGGCGCGTCGGTCCCGGGGACGTCCTCGGCCACCGCGTCACCGCGGCCGTCCGACGGGTCGCGGCTCCCGGCATACCCCTCGCGGTGACGACCGCGACGACGTCCGCCCGGGCCCTGCCCGTCGCGGCGGGGGTCGCCGAGCGAGAGGGTGGCGAGCAGGCCGAGCACGAGGAAGCCGGCAGCGGTGAACGCGGCATACCGCGTCGCGTCGGAGAAGGCCTGCTCGGCGACGGGCGCGGCGGCCGCGGTGGGCGGGTCCTTGGACAGCCCTGGGATCGCACCGCCGGCGCTCTCGACGACGGCGGAGACGATGCCGGTGCGGGCGGCCGCGGGCACGCCGAGGTCAGCCAGCCCCGAGTCGAGCCGGGCGCCGGCGGTGGTGAAGAGGACGGTGCCGAGGATGGCGATGCCGAGGGCCGAGCCGACCTGGCGTGCGGTCGACTGCAGGCCGGAGCCCTCGCCGCTGCGCTCGACCGGCACGTCGACGAGCACGACCCCGGTCAGCTGGGCCGTCGCGAGCCCGACGCCGAAGCCGTAGACGAACAGGCACGGGGCGACGGCCGCCCACGACGTCGACGGCCCGATGACGAGCCCGAGACCGGCGACACCGACGATCTCGGCGACGATGCCGATCCGGACGATCGCGGCAGCGGTGAGCCGGGCGCTCAGCACCGTGACGAGCCCGCTGGCCGTGAACGAGCCGATGGCGAGCGCCAGCAGCACGAGGCCCGTCTGGAAGGCGGTGTAGCCCAGGACGTTCTGCAGCCAGAGCGGCAGGGACAGCACGATGCCGAACTCGCCGAGGCTGACGATCATCGCGGCGATGTTGCCGTTGCGGAACGACCGGATCCCGAAGAGGTCGAAGCGGAAGAGCGTCGGTCGACCGGCCGCGGTCCGTCGCAGCGTCCGCACGACGAAGACCGTGCCGGCCAACAGCGTCACCGCGAAGGCCACCGCGACCGGCGACAGCCCGCTCGACCACGTCCACGGGCCGAGCTGGAAGGGCTTCGTCACGCTCCACCAGCCGTAGGTGCGGCCCTCGATGAGGCCGAAGGCGAGCGTCGCGAAGGTGACGGCCGACAGCAGCGCGCCGACGACGTCGATGCGCCCGGCCCGCGGCGAGCGGGACTCGTCGACGAAGAGCAGGACGCCGGCGACGATGAGCAGCCCGATGGGCAGGTTGATCCCGAAGGCCCAGCGCCACGAGAACGACGTGGTGAGCCAGCCGCCGAGGAGCGGGCCGACGGCGACCATGCCGCCGATGGTCGAGCCCCAGACGGCGAAGGCGATGCCGCGCTCCCGGCCGGTGAAGCCGGCGTTGATGAGCGAGAGCGTCGTCGGCAGGATCATCGCCCCGCCGAAGCCCTGGATGATCCGGGCCCCGATGAGCGCCTCGCCCGACCCGACGACCGCCGCGTGCACCGAGGCGGCGACGAAGACGACGACCCCGACGAGCAGCATGCGGCGTCGGCCGATGCGGTCGGCGACGGTGCCCCAGATGAGCAGGGTCGCGGCGAAGACGAGGGTGTACGACTCCTGCACCCACTGCACCTGCGACGAGGTGAGCCCCAGGTCGTCGACGATGTAGGGCACCGCGACGTTGACGATGGTCGAGTCGACGATGATGAGCGCGACCGCGACGCTGATCGCGACGAGCCCGAACCACCGTCGCCGGTCGCCGCCTCGGGCGGCGGACTCGACGGTGGCATCCTGAGCCGCTGCTTGACCCATGGTTCCTCCAAGATGTTTAGATCCCCTGAACATGTGGAAGCAGTGGCATCGCTGCATGGCAATCCCAGCCCCGGACGGCACCCCACCCCGCGCCCACGAGCCGGAGACCTGGGCCCTGCGCGCGCTCGGGGCTGCCACGGCCGAGGCGTCCGGCGCCCTGGCCCGCCGCATGCGGATGCACCCGACGGAGCTGTCGGCGATGAGCCACGTCGCTGCGTCCGACGGCCGGCTCGGTCCGCGCGAGCTGAGCACCCGCCTCGGCATCACGCCCGCGGCGATGACCGACGTCGTCGACCGCCTCGAGGCTGCCGGGCACCTGCTGCGAGAGCGCGACACCACCGACCGGCGCCGGGTGAGACTTGTGCCCACCGAGTCGGCCGCGACCGAGGTGCGCGGCCAGCTGCGCAGCCTCCTCGACCGGCTCGACGCCCTGACCGGCGAGTTCACCGACGCCGAGCGTGAGGCGATCCACCGCTACCTGCAGGCCGCGACCGAGGTCTACCACCGGTTCGCCACCGACGACTGACCGCCGTGGGGCGCCTGCCCTCGGTCAGGGGCCGGGCCGGGTGCCGCCGTGCGGCTCACCGAGCACGTATGCCGTGTCGGCGAAGCTGCCCCCGAGCACCCCGGGCGGTCGGCTGGGGTCACGACGCTCCACCTCCGACGCGTGCGCCTCGGCATCGTCCTGCGGGTCGAAGCCGATGGCGAGCCCCGGAGCGAGGTCGACGACCCGGCGCGTGTTGCGTGAGACGCCCCAGACGACGTGGTGCCCCGGCACCCCGGTGGTCAGGGCGGCGAGCACGAGCCGCGTCATGTCGTCTGGCGACAGCCACGACTGCAGCGAGCGCGGGCCGCCGGGCCGGTCGTCGAAGGTCATGATGCGGGCGCTGACCACCGTCATGGCGAAGCGGCCGGCATACAACCCCCCGATGGCCTCGAGCGCCGCCTTGCTGACGCCGTAGTACGTGTCGGGCGCCGGCAGCGGCATGCCCTCGCGGGCGCGCGGCGAGTCCACGGGCACGTAGCCCGCGGCGTGGACCGAGCTCGCGAGCAGCATCCGCCCGACGCCGGCGAGCCGGGCCGCCTCGCACACCGCGCGGGTGCCGTCGATGTTGACCGCCAGGATCTCGTCCCAGGGGCGCTCGTCGGAGTGGGCGCCGAGGTGCACGACGAGGTCGGCCCCCGCGAAGGCCGAGGCGTGCGCGTCGATGTCGCGCAGGTCGGCCTCGACGACCCGCTCGGTCGCCGGGTCGACGTCACGCAGCGCGTCTCCCACGGCGTCCGGCGCGTCGCAGAGCACGAGCCGGTGCCCGGCTGCCCGCAGCCGGGGCCGCAGGGCCGTGGCGATGCGTCCGGACGCCCCGGTCAGCGCGATGAGTGCCATGGCTGCGGTATACCGGTCCGGGCGGGACGCGTCGCCTCGGGCCGTGGTGTCAGAGGCCGTCGACGACGACGGCGGCCATCTCCATGCACGACTCGTGGGTCTTGCGGCTGATCTTCAGGGGGTCGAGGTGCAGGCCCGGCGCGAGCATCGGGTCGTAGGGGATGTCGACGACCGCGCGCACCCACTGCTCGAAGTGCTCGCGCGTGTGCACGCCGGCACCGACGTCGTTGCCCTTGGCGGAGGTGTGCGAGATGACGCAGACGGCGTTGCGCACGAGGTCGCCCCGGCCCATCGCGACGAGCGCGTCGAGGTTCTTGGCGGCCACGACCGAGGTGTCGTCCTTGAGCGAGGTCGCGAAGACGAGCATGTCGGCGCGGGCCGCGGCGGCGAGCCAGTTCGGCGACAGGCGGTTGTTGCCGGTGTCGACGACGATCATCCGGTAGAAGCGCGACAGCTGGGTGTGGAGGTCCTCGAACTCCTGCTCGCCGATGATGCGCATCGCCTCGTCGTCGTCGGCCGAGGCCAGCACGTCGAAGGACAGGCCCCGCTGCTCGCGCACCCAGTGCTCGAGCTCGGAGGTGCCGGCGTTGGGGTCGCCCGCGATCGTCGGCAGGGCACCGAGCAGGTCGACGACCGTGCGGTGGTGGCTCTGCGACGGGGCGCGCATGCCGAGCGTGCCCTCGGTCTCGTTGTTGTCCCACGCGAGGACCGAGCCCGAGCGGTAGCGGCCGAGGTAGCTGGCCAGCATGAGGGTGACGAGCGTCTTGCCGCCACCACCCTTGGTGTTGATGACCATGATCGTCTTGCGCCCGCCGAGCGGCCGCGCGATGCGGTCGATGCGGTCGCGCTCGAGCATCTCCTTGACGCTCGGGCCCAGGCCGAAGGCCTTGCGCAGGCCGGAGTTGGCCTTGACCTTCTGGCGCTCACCCTTGGAGCGCGCGGTGATGAGGTCCTCGGCGCTCGGGCGGTCGGAGTTGCCGGTGCGCGGGGCCGGGGTGAGGTCGTATGCCGAGGGCTCGGGGTCGTAGCCACCCTCGGCCGCCGCGGCGGCCACGTCGGGGTCGACGGCCGGGCGGGCGGCATACGCCTGCTGGGCGGCGCTGTGGTCGGTGGACAGGGAGGCGGCCGCCGCGGCGCCGTCGGAGCGGTGCTCGTCGGTGCTGCCGGCCGGCGTCCAGCCGGAGTAGGACGGCTCGTCCTCGGTGTCGGTGGTCGCCGACCAGTCGCTCGTGCCCGGGTCGGAGGGCTGCCATTCGGTCCAGGTGTTCGCCGAGCCGGAGGACGAGGACAGGTCGGTGTCGTGCCCGTCGTGGCCGTTCAGCGCGACGTGGTCGTCGTGGCCGTTGAGCCCGTCGTGCCGGTTCAGCCCGTTCAGCTCGGACAGGCTGTAGGAGGTGGTCTCGTCGGAGACCGACGTCTCACCGGACTGCCACGACGTGTCGTCCCACGTCGAGCTCCACGGGTCGGCCGGAGGCTGCTCGGGCTCGCCGGCACCGGCGCCCGCCACGGGGATGGGAAGAGCGAAACCACCCGGGATGCTGTTGTTCGCCGAGAAGCCAGGGATGCCCTGGTTCTCGGTGCTACCGGTCTCGTTGTTGCTCATCGAGCACTCCTTGCTGGCCTGACGCGGCGGGATCACGTGGGTGATCACGTGCTGGATCCTGCTGCGGGATCCGTGTGATCGTCCCACGACTGCGCCACACATCAAACCCGCCGACCGCCTCCGGAGCGGCCAGAACGGGGCATTTCCACAGGTCGCCCCCGACTGTCGGTTGGGGGCTGTAGGGGGTGACCCGGTTACGATGAAGCGCCCAGCAGAGCGCTCAACACGGAGGAGGAGACGGCGTGGGAATCATCAACCGTGTCGAGCACGGTCTCGCCAAGGCTGTCCACGGTGCCTTCGCCAAGGCCTTCAAGTCGGAGGTCCAGCCCGTCGAGATCGCCTCCGCGATCCGCCGCGCCATGGACGACCGCGCCGCCCTGCTCGGCCACGGACGCGCCATGGTCCCCAACCTCTACACGATCGAGCTCAGCCAGACCGACTACGACCGGCTCGGCGACTACGAGGAGGACCTGTCCGACGACCTCGTCGCCGCGGCGCAGGAGCACGCCGACTCGCAGGGCTACCAGCCCGGCGGTCCGCTCGAGGTGCAGCTCGTCGAGGGTGAGGGGCTCGAGACCGGCGTCTTCCGCGTGCGTCCCGCCACGGCCAAGCAGGCAGGGCGCGAGCCCGCCCGCGAGCAGGCCCCGGCCGCCCCCCGGCCCCAGACCAGCGCCGGCACGGTCATCGACGAGGCCCCGGTCCAGCGACCCGCGCCGCGCTCGAACCCCTCGGCCCGCCCGTGGCTCGACATCTCCGGGGACCGCTACCCCCTGCTCGGCAGCATCACGACGCTCGGCCGCGACGAGACCGCCGACATCGTCGTCGACGACCCAGGCGTGTCCCGCCGGCACAGCGAGATCCGGGTCACGACCGACGGTCCGCACCTCGTCACCTCGATCCGCGACCTCAACTCGACCAACGGCACGTTCGTCAACGGCGACCGCATCTCGAGCCAGCGCCTCCAGGACGGCGACCGACTGACGATCGGCCGCACGTCCGCGACGTTCCGTGCCGGGCGCCGGTGAGCGCGATGAGCAGCCTGACCAGCACGAGCCCGGTGACCTGCGGGCCCCTTCCTCCGGCGACGACATCGGGTGACGCATGAGTGAACTCACCCTGACCCTGCTGCGGCTGGGTCTGCTGGCGCTGCTGTGGCTCTTCATCTTCAGCGTCGTCGGCGTGCTCCGCACCGACATCTACGGCACGGCGGTGACCCGCCGCGGCAAGCGCAAGGCGGCCAAGGAGGCCCAGAACCAGCAGCGCGGGCCTGCCCGCACGCCCGTTCCGGCGGCGGCCGGGGCGGGTGCCGCGGCAGGCGCGGCCGGCGTCGCCGCCGCGCAGGGCTCGGGTCGCAAGGCTCCCGGTCGCAAGACCCGCGGCAAGGGTGTCCCGACGACGCTCGTCGTCACCGAGGGCCCTCTGGCCGGCACGTCCCTCCCGCTGCGCAGCGGCGGCGTCCTCATCGGTCGCAACCCCGAGTGCGCGCTCGTCCTCGACGACGACTACGCCTCGGGCCGGCACTGCCGCATCTATCCCGACCCGTCGGGGCGCGACGGCTGGGCCGTCGAGGACCTCGGCTCCACCAACGGCACCTTCATCGGTCGTGACCGCCTCACCGGGTCGCGGCCCGTCGAGGTCGGCACCACCCTGAGGATCGGCAAGACCGTCCTCGAACTGCGAGGCTGACCCGATGGCGATCGCCCTGCGCTATGCCGCGCGCTCCGACCTCGGGCTGGGACCGAAGTCCCGCAACGAGGACTCGGGGTATGCCGGTCCCAACCTGCTCGTCCTCGCCGACGGGATGGGTGGGCACGCCGCGGGCGACGTGGCGAGCTCGATGATCGTCGGTGAGCTCGCGCCGCTCGACGAGGAGGACGTGACCGCCGACCAGGCGATCCCGCTGCTCGAGGAGGCGCTGCACGCCGCGAACGCCAAGCTCACCAAGGCGATGCACGAGAACTCCGAGCTCGCCGGCATGGGCAGCACGACCATCGTCATGCTCCGCACGGGCAACAAGCTCGCCATGGCGCACATCGGCGACTCGCGGGCCTTCATGCTCCGCGGCGACACGTTCTCGCAGATCACGAAGGACCACTCCTTCGTCCAGCAGCTCATCGACGAGGGCCGCATCTCCAAGGAGGACGCCGGCCACCACCCGCAGCGCTCCGTCGTGACGCGGGTCATGACGGGCCAGCCCGACGACGAGCCCGACACCTCGCTGCGCGAGGCGAAGATCGGCGACCGCTTCCTGCTGTGCTCCGACGGGCTGTCCGACTTCGTCGGCGCCGACGTCATCGAGGAGATCGTCCGCGAGGCGCGCACCCCCGACGAGGCCGCCGACCGCTGCATCGAGATCGCCCTCAAGGCCAGCACCCGCGACAACGTCACCGTCATCGTCGCGGAGGTCGTCGACGCCGACGGGGACGACCTGCCCACGACGGTGCCGCAGGTCGTGGGGGCCGCCGGCAAGCGCATGCGCGGCCGCACCCGTGCGATCCCGACGAGCCCTGCCGAGAAGGCCGCGGCGCTCTCCCGCGAGGCCACCGGCCGTGCCGAGCCCGAGGACGACGCGCTCGAGCTCGCGGAGGACGGCAAGCGCTCGCGCCGGTCCAAGATCCTGCTGCGCACCATCGCCGTCCTCGTCGTGGCCGCCATCCTCGGCGGCGGGGGCTACGGCGCGTGGGCGTGGTCGCAGCGGCAGTTCTTCGTCGCGGCCGACAGCGGCCACATCGCCCTGTTCCGCGGGGTCTCGCAGGACCTCGGCCCGATCCGGCTCTCCCACGTCGAGACGATGTCCGACGTGCTCGTCTCCGACCTGCCGACCGACGTGCAGGCCTCGGTGCAGAACACCATCCCTGCCCGCGACCTCGCCGACGCCGAGGTCAAGATCGCGGCCCTGCGCGGCGAGGCCCTGCGCTGCCAGCACCTGGCTGCCACGGGCACGCCGTGCGGCACGAGCCCGGCACCGACGCCCCTGCCGACCACGCCTCCGACGTCCCCCACCTCACCGGCCCCCACGTCGCCGACGCCCTCGCCGAGCACGTCGACGCCCAAGGCGAGCGCCGCCGGTGAGCGTCCCGTGGCCGACCGGATCGCGGGGGTGGCCGCGTGACGACGACCGTCGAGGCCCTGACGCCGCGCACCCGCCGCGGCGCCGAGCTGCTCCTGCTGCTCTTCGCCATCGGCATCGTGCTGCTCGCGTGGGTGACCACCGACCTCAACCGCAACGGCACGGTGCCGCCCAACATCCTCCCCGTCGCGGGTGGCTTCACCGTCCTCGTGCTCGCCGTGCACCTCGTGCTGCGGTGGAAGGCGGCCTACGCCGACCCCGTCCTGCTGCCCGTCACCACCGTGCTCAACGGTCTGGGCCTGGTGATGATCCACCGGCTCGACCTCGCTCGGGGCAAGCTCGGCACCGACGGCGACGCCTACCGCCAGCTGATCTGGACCACCCTGGCCGTCGTCCTGGCCATCGCCGTGCTGATCGTGCTGCGCGACCACCGGCTGCTGCGCCGCTACACCTTCGTCAGCATGGCGGCCGCGTTCGTTCTGCTCCTGCTCCCGCTCGCTCCGGGCCTCGGCCGCTCCATCAACGGCTCGCAGATCTGGATCAGCCTCGGCCCGTTCAACTTCCAGCCGGGCGAGTTCGCCAAGATCGCCCTCGCGATCTTCTTCGCCGGCTACCTCGTGCAGACGCGCGACGTGCTCTCCCTCGCCGGCAAGAAGATCCTCGGCTTCACCTTCCCCCGCGGCCGCGACCTCGGCCCGATCGTCGTCGCCTGGGCCCTGTGCGTCGTCGTGCTCGTCTTCCAGAACGACCTCGGCACGTCCCTGCTCTACTTCGGGCTGTTCGTCGCCGTCCTCTACGTCGCCACCGAGCGCGTCTCGTGGATCATCATCGGCCTGCTGCTCTTCGCCGCCGCGGTCGTCTTCGCCCTGACGGCCTTCGCGCACTTCCACGAGCGCGTCGACCTCTGGCTCGACCCGTTCTCGCCCGAGAGCCTCGATCGGTCCAACCAGCTCGCCAACGGCCTGTGGGGCATGGCCTCCGGCGGCCTCACGGGCACCGGTCTCGGCGCGGGTCGGCCCTACCTGACCCCGTTCGCCGAGAGCGACTTCATCTTCCCCAGCCTCGGCGAGGAGCTGGGCCTCTTCGGGGCCGTCGCGATCATCCTGCTCTACCTCGTCTTCTGCCAGCGCGGCATCCGCACCGCCCTCGGCGTCCGTGACGGGTTCGGCAAGCTGCTCGCGATCGGCCTGTCGTTCTCGGTCGCCTTCCAGCTCTTCATCGTCATCGGTGGCGTCACGCGCGTCATCCCGCTGACCGGCCTGACGACGCCCTTCATGTCGCTCGGCGGCTCGTCCCTCCTCGCGAACTGGGTCATCATGGCGCTGCTGCTGCGCATCTCCGACCAGGCCCGTCGGCCGATGCCCGAGATCCCCGTGGGGGTGGCCGCCGACGACCCGTCGCCCGCCGAGGTCACCCAGGTGGTGAGGCTGTCGTGAACACCCCGATCCGCCGGCTGTCGATCCTCATCGCGGCGCTCTTCACCACGCTGCTCGTCGCGTCGACGATCGTGCAGTTCGCACAGGCCAAGAGCCTCGGAGCGATGGCGAGCAACAAGCGCACCCTGCTCGACAACTACGCCCGCGAGCGCGGCTCGATCATCGTCGGCGGCCAGGCCGTCGCCAAGTCGGTCCCGGTGCAGGACCAGTACCGCTTCCTGCGCAGCTACCCCCAGGACAAGCTCTACGCCCACCTGACCGGCTTCTACTCGTACTCCGTCGGCGCTCCCTACGGTCTCGAGCACGCCGCCGACGACCTGCTCTCGGGCAACGCCGACCAGCTGTTCGTGCGCCGCGTCACCGACCTCATCACCGGGCGCAAGACCTCCGGGGCCACGGTCGAGCTGACGATCGACCCCAAGGTCCAGGCGGCCGCCGACCAGGCCCTCGGCGCCAGCAAGGGCGCGGTCGTCGCCCTCGACCCCAAGACCGGCGCGATCCTCGCCATGGTCAGCCACCCGTCCTACGACCCGAACCCGCTCGCGAGCCACGACCTGACGAAGGCCGCCAAGGCCTGGCAGTCCCTCTCGACCGACAAGGACAAGCCCTACCTCAACCGCGCGATCAGCGGCATCTACCCGCCCGGGTCGACTTTCAAGGTCATCACCGCCGCGGCCGCGCTCGAGGACGGCGTCGTCAGCGACGAGAACTCGAAGGTGCCCGGCCCGGCCCAGCTCGACCTGCCGCTGACCACGACCAACCTGCCGAACGAGGACGGCCGCGCCTGCGGTCCCAACAACGAGACGACGCTCATCCACGCGCTCGAGATCTCGTGCAACACGACCTTCGGCTCGCTCGGTCTCGACCTCGGCGGCGAGAAGCTGCGTGCCCAGGCCGCGAAGTTCGGCTTCGGCGACTCGCTCCAGATCCCGATGCGCGTCGCGACGAGCTCGGTCCCGGCCGACCTCAACGCCCCGCAGGCCGCCCAGGCCGCGATCGGCCAGTACGACGTGCGCACGACGCCCCTGCAGATGGCGATGGTCGCGGCCGGCATCGGCAACAAGGGCAGCGTCATGACGCCCTACCTCATCCAGTCGGTGCGCAGCGCCAACCTCGACATCATCCAGTCGGCCCCCGACCCGGTCGAGCTGTCGCAGGCCGTCTCGGAGCAGACCGCGAGCACGCTGACCAAGATGATGGTCTCGGTCGTCAACAACGGCAGTGGCGCCCGTGCCCGCATCAGCGGGGTCGACGTCGCAGGCAAGACCGGCACCGCCCAGCACGACCCGGGCAAGCCGCCGCACGCGTGGTTCATCTCCTTCGCACCCGCCGTCGACCCCAAGGTCGCCGTCGCCGTCGTCGTCGAGGACGGCGGCGTCACGGGCAGCGAGATCGGCGGTGGCCGCGTCGCGGCGCCCATCGCCCGCGCGGTCATGCAGGCGGTGCTGAGCCGATGACCGTGCCGACGAGCCTCGGGACCGGCGCCACCCTCGGCGGCCGCTATACCCTCGGTGCCGCCATCGCCTCGGGCGGGATGGGCGACGTCTGGGAGGCGACCGACGACGTCCTGCAGCGCCCGGTCGCCGTCAAGGTGATGCGCCCACAGGGGTCCGACGACGAGTCCTTCCTCGAGCGCTTCCGGGACGAGGCGCGCGGCAGCGCGTCGTTGCACCACCCCAACATCGCGGCCGTCTTCGACTACGGCGAGGAGCACGGCACGGCATACCTCGTCATGGAGCTCGTGCCCGGCCGCACGCTCGGTGACATCATCCGCGACAGCGACGGCGGCATGCCGGCCGACGAGGTGCGCTCGGTGCTCGGCCAGGCGGCCCTGGCCCTGTCGGCGGCCCACGAGGCCGGCGTCGTGCACCGTGACGTCAAGCCCGCCAACATCATCGTGACGCCCGAGGGCCAGGCCAAGCTCACCGACTTCGGCATCGCCCGGCTCGGCGACGGGTCGGGCCACACCCTCACGGGCGAGGTGCTCGGCACCCCCGACTACATCAGCCCCGAGCAGGCGCTCGGCGAGCCCGCGACAGCCTCGAGCGACCTCTACTCCCTCGGTGTCGTGGCGCACGAGATGATCACCGGCCGCAAGCCGTTCGACATGGGCACGCCGGTCGCGACGGCCATCGCCCAGGTCAACGACGCCCCGCCCGAGCTGCCGGGCACCGTGCCGCTCGACCTGCGTGAGGTCGTCGACGCGTGCCTCGCCAAGTCGGCGTCCGACCGCCCGGCCGACGCCCGCAGCGTCGCCGAGGCCGCCGGTATGCCGGTGGGCGCGCTGCGGGCGCCCGTCGGGACGCCGGTGCAGGCGACGGCCCTCCTGCCGCAGGTCGCCGGTCCGAACGAGCTGCGGCCGGCGAGCCCGTCCACCTCCGCAGGCCGATCCGGCACGCGTCCCCTGCCCGCGGCGAGGCCCGCCGTCCTCGGGACGGAGCGGCGTCGCCCGCCGCTCCGTCGTCGAGCCGCGTGGCTGGCGGTCCCCGTCGTCGCGCTGGTCGGTCTCGTCGTGTGGGGCGCGTTCGCCCTCGGCGGCACCGTCGACGGCCCGGCCGCGAGCCCTGCCGCCCGGCCGTCGGCGTCGAGCGCCCCGGCCACCACCGCCGTCCCCAGCAGCACGCCCACGACCACCCGGCCCACCACGGCGACGGCCTCACCGACCACGCGCGCCGCCGCCCCTGCCGTCAAGGCCGCGACGACCGCCAAGCAGCCCGCCCACCCCGGCAAGGGCCACGGGAAGGGCAAGGCGAAGTGAGATGACCGACCGGCTCGAGCAGCCCGACCAGCCCGACCAGCCCGACCAGCGCGATCCAGGCGCCCGACGAGCGGACCAGGATGACCCAGCACCCGAACGAGCAGAGGCCAACGACGTGAGCACCGCACCCCGTGTCCTCGGCGGACGCTACGAGGTCGGCGAGCTGATCGGACGTGGCGGGATGGCCGACGTGCACCTCGGTCACGACACCCGTCTCGGGCGCCAGGTCGCCATCAAGATGCTGCGCTCGGACCTCGCGCGCGACGCGAACTTCCTCATGCGCTTCCGGCGCGAGGCGCAGTCGGCCGCCGGGCTCAACCATCCCGCGATCGTGGCGATCTTCGACTCGGGCGAGGACGACAGCGCCGTCGAGGGACCCAACGGCACGCGGACGACCCTGCCCTACATCATCATGGAGTACGTCGACGGCGAGACCCTGCGCCAGCAGCTGACCGAGCACCAGCAGCTCGACCCGGCCGAGGCGATCCGCGTCACCGAGGGCATCCTCGACGCCCTCGCCTACAGCCACCGGATGGGCATCGTCCACCGCGACATCAAGCCCGCCAACGTCATGATCACGAGCGGCGGGCACGTCAAGGTCATGGACTTCGGCATCGCCCGGGCCATCGCCGACACCGCCGCCACCATGACCCAGACCCAGTCGGTCGTCGGCACGGCGCAGTACCTCTCGCCGGAGCAGGCCCAGGGCCAGACCGTCGACGAGCGCTCCGACCTCTACTCGACCGGCTGCCTGCTCTTCGAGCTGCTCGCCGGTCGACCGCCCTTCACCGGCGACTCGCCCGTCGCCATCGCCTACCAGCACGTCGGCGAGCTGCCGCAGCCCCCGAGCGTCTTCAACGACGCCGTCGGCGGCGACCTCGACGCCGTGACGCTGCACGCCCTGGCCAAGGACCGCGAGGCGCGCTACCAGAACGCGACCGCCTTCCGCGCCGACCTCGAGAACGTCCGGCTCGGCCGCCAGATCAGCGCGGCCGCGCTCGGCACGGCTGCCGCGGTCGGGGCCGCGGCCACGCAGACCCTCCCGCAGGCGTATGCCGTCGCGGGCACCCCCACCGCCGTGCAGGCCCCCGTCGGCGCCCGCGGCGAGCGCTACGAGAACACGGCCGGTCTGCCCGCCGTCGGCCACGACGAGGGTGACGGCGAGCAGAAGAAGGGCGGCAAGGGCAAGGCCGCCCTCATCACCGCGCTCGTCATCGCCCTGCTGGCCCTCGTCGGCTGGGGCGCCGTGACGTGGTTCGGCAACCAGACGCCGGCGGTGACCATGGTCACCGTCCCGACCCTCACGGGCATGAAGGAAGACGCCGCGGCCCGAGCGCTGGCCACCAACAACCTGCGCGGCGAGAAGTCGCCCGCCGCCAGCACGACCGTGGCCGAGGGTGACGTCATCAGCCAGGACCCCCAGTCGGGCACGCGAATCGCCGAGCAGTCGATCGTCAAGTACGTCGTCTCGACCGGGCCCGACAACCTCACCGTCCCCGACGTCACGGGCTTCGACAAGGACGCGGCGCGGGCAGAGCTGGAGAAGCAGGGCTTCGTCGTGTCGGGCTTCCAGCAGGAGAACGTCTCGACCCAGGACAAGGACAAGGTCACCAAGACCGAGCCCGCCGCGCAGGCGGTCGTGGCCAAGGGCTCGAAGGTCAAGATCTTCTACGCCACGGGCAACGTCAAGGTGCCCGACAACCTCGTCGGGCAGGACTGGGCCCTGGCCGCCGTGGCCCTGCAGAATGCCGGGCTCGACCCCCGCAAGGAGACCGTCGACTCCGCCAAGACCCCCGACGAGGTGCTCTCGGTCGACCGCGCCGGCGACGTCGTCAAGGTCGGCACCCAGATCACGGTCAAGGTCGCCCGGGCGCCCACCCCGACGGTGACGGTCACGCCGCCCCCGACCACGACGACGGCGCCGCCGACCACGACGACGACGACGCCACCGCCGACGCCCTGACGGGCACACGGCATACGGCCAAGGGCCCCTCCCGAGCGAGAGGGGCCCTTCGTCGTGTCGCGGGCTCCGACCGGGTCGGGTGCCGTCTCGTGTGCTTGGACGTATGCCGGTCGCCGGGGGGTCAGACCGCCGCGGTCACGAGGGGGCTGAGGCCGGCGGAGCGCTCGACGGCGTGGACGTCACCGCACATCGCGAGGAAGTTCGCGAGCATCCGGTGACCCCCCTCGGTGAGCACGCTCTCGGGGTGGAACTGCACGCCGTGCAGCGGCAGGTCGCGGTGCCGCACGGCCATGACGAGGCCCGAGTCGGTGTGCCCGGTGGCGACGAGCTCGTCCGGCAGGGTCTGCGGGTCGATCGTCAGCGAGTGGTAGCGCGTCGCGGTGAACGGGCTGGGCAGGCCCTCGAGCACGCCCGTCCCGTCGTGGTGCACGAGCGAGGTCTTGCCGTGGAGCAGCTCGGGCGCGCGGCCGACGGTCGCGCCCATGACGACGCCGAGCGCCTGGTGGCCGAGGCAGACGCCGAACATCGGCCGGGCCAGGCGGCCACACTCCCGGATGACGTCCATCGAGACGCCGGCGTGCTCGGGCGTCCCCGGTCCCGGCGAGACGAGCACGCCGTCGTAGCCCGTCACCTCGGCGGCCTCGACGGCGTCGTTGCGCACGACGGTGCAGTCGGCGCCCAGCTGCTCGAGGTAGCCGACGATCGTGTAGACGAAGCTGTCGTAGTTGTCGACGACGAGGATGCGGGTCATGCGAGTCCTTCGGGAGGGGCCTTCGAGGGGCGGTCGAGGGGCTGTCGAGGGGTGGTGGCGCTCAGCGGATCGGCGAGGCGTACTGGAAGTCGACCGTGCCGGAGTAGGCCGGGAACTCGATCGAGCTGAGGGTGTGCAGGCCGTAGCCGAGACCGACGGCGTCGACGTACTGCTTGTAGATCGTGACGGAGGGGTCGGCGTCGAGCCCCCGCTCCATCCGGTCGATGTCACCGATGGCGGTGATGCGGTAGGGCGGGGAGTAGACCCGGCCCTGCAGGATCAGGGTGTTGCCGACGCAGCGGACGGCGCTCGTGGAGATGACCCGCTGGTCCTGGATCATCATGGCCTCGGCGCCGGAGGCCCACATCGCGTTGACGACGGCCTGCACGTCCTGCTGGTGCACGACGATGTCGTCGGCCGTGAAGCCGTCGGGCAGCGAGTCGGCGCTGCGCTTCGCGTCGTCGAGGCTCACCTCGAGCGCGGCGCCGCGCACCTTCGTCGTGGCGGCGGTCGGGGCGAGCTCGTCGGCGGCCCGGGTCAGGCTCGAGAGGTGGTCGTCGGCCGGGGCATTGGTGCGGCTGAGCGCCTCGACCTCCTTCTGCAGATCATCCAGCGTGCTGGCCCGCTCGGCGACGCGGGCATCGCCCTCCATGATCAGCTGCGGCAGGTCGCGGTCGGCACGCAGGTCACGGCCCTGCGCGGCCTGGAAGCTCATCGCGAACATCAGCCCGGCAGCGCCCATGACGACCGGGACGAGCACGCCCCAGGTGATGCGGCGGCGCGGCTTCGACCGCCCAGGGGCTGCGGCTGCCTCGGTGACGAGCTCCGTCTGCTGCGTCTGCTCGGCGTTCTCGACCTCGGGGGACACGGGGGCGTCGCCGGGCTGGAGGGAGCCCGAGGGCTCGACGGACTCCGAGGGCTGGGTCGGCTCGGTCGGCACGGTGGGCTCAGGCGGTTCGGCGTCTTGCATCACGGGTGACCTCGCTCGCGCGGACCGTCCGCGCCGCCTCCATTGTGCCTCGTCACGGCGTGGGGCCCGACCGGAGGTAGGGGGCGAGCGAGGTGATCTCGCCCTGCTGGAGCCCGCCCCGGAGCGCGAGGGTGGCCGCCGCGCGGTTGCTCGCGCCCAGGGTGGTCATGAGGTGGGAGATCTCGGCGGCGACCGTGCGCAGCGAGACGCCGAGCTCGCGGGCGATGGCCGCATCCTTGGTGCCGACGACGAGGCGGCGCGCCACGAGGCACTGCCGCGGGGTGAAGGGCGCAGCCGTGCCCTCGGGGACGGCAGGGCGTGACCGCGCCCAGGTCTCGTGCCAGAGCTCGGTGACGTGGTCGACCACGTCGGCCCGGGTGGCCAGCCACGCCGTCGGGAAGCCCTGGGCGCTGAGCGGTCCGGCGACCACGGCGGTGGAGCCGTCGACGAGGATGCACTGGAAGAGCGCCGGGCCGACCCGGATCTCGGGGTCCTCGGACGAGCACAGCGGGTTGAGGCGCAGGGTGCGCTCGGTGGTGATGGTGCGCATGTCGAGGCCGCGGGCGAGCGAACGCGCGTTGGTCGAGCGGAGGTCGTCGCCGGGGTCGAACTGGATGATCGGCTGCATCGACCACGCCGAGCGCCGGGTCGTCGGCTCCACGGCCTCGGCGAGGTTGCGCTCGATCTCCTCGCTGCCGGTCCCGAGCCGGCGGAAGCCCGGGGTGCGCCCACCTCCGAGGCAGGTCACTGCCAGGGTGTTGACGAGACCGGTGAGCACGACGGCGGACGCGGCGAGGTCGTGGTCGCCCTGGCCCGGTCCCGAGCCCTGGTGGAGCATCTGGTGGAGCACCTGGTGCGGGCCCTGGTGCGAACCGCGGGGCGAGATCACGGCCGGGCCCTGCTCGACGTACTGCGTCGAACCCTGCTCCAGACCCTCTTCCGGGTTGGTCCTCACGTCTCGTCCCCTGTTCTGCTGTCCCGGCTGACAGCATGCCGGGTTCCGCGCCGAGGTCAACTCGTGTCCACCTCTTTTCACGACAAACACGCCGAAGTCGCGCCGGTCGACTGCAGGTTCATGCAACCGAGCACGAGCGGATGCGACACATCAGTGCGCCGGATGTCATCGTCGTCCCGGTCGCCGGGGGGTGGCGGCGGCGGGCGGAGCGCAGACAGGGGGCGCGTCCGCCCGCCGTGGACGCACGCCCACCGGCGACGCCCGACGGACTGACAGGCCACCCGCCCTGGCCACCCCCGGGCCACCCGCCCGGGACGTCCGCCCGGGACGTCCGCGCAGGCAGGGACGCCGCGCGCGTCATTGGTTACCCTTGCCTCAACTCAGAGCAAGGAGAACGCAGTGCCCGAGTCCAAAGGCCGCGACCACAAGGCGGCGGCATACACGCCGCCCCGCCCGAGCAAGGCCGCCGAGCCCAACCCCACCTGGTGGGCGCCCGTCTTCATCACGCTGCTCGTCCTCGGGCTGCTGTGGATCGTCGTCTACTACGTGTCCGAGTACAAGTACCCCATCGGCTCGATCGGGGTCTGGAATCTCGGTGTCGGGTTCGTCCTGCTCATGGGCGGCTTCATCATGACGATGCGGTGGCGCTGACCACTGCCGACCTTCCGGGCTCTGCCCACAAGCGGCGGGACGCCGGCTGTCCACACCTGTGGACGGCCGGCGTCCTGCATTTCGGTCCACAGCTGTGGATGACGGCCGTGCACAACCTCCAGCGCGCCGACGCGAAGTTATCCACACTGTTGTCCCCAGCTGGGGATGAATGACACGTGTGTAACTACATCCACAGGCTTGTCCACAACCGGTGGACAACTCTGCCGACGCCTGTGGGAAGCCGCCGGCGGAGCTGACCGGGAGACGCCGGTACGTGAGCCGGAGGGGTCCGAGGGCCGGCCCGGGTGCCGCGTAGGGGGACTCAGGGTCAGAGACGTGGCAGGCCGAGCTCGGTGACGATCCGCTGCGCGGTCGCCGTCGCGTCACCGTGGTCGTTGTCGAGCCGCAGGTGACGGTGCTGCGGCAGCAGCCGCTCGCCGTCCCGGGACGGGTCGGTGTTGAACCTCGCGCGTGACTCGAGGTCGAGCACGTGGGCACGGGCCCACTCGACGTCGCGCTTGCTGCGCTTGTGGTCCATCCGGTCGGCGCCACCCTCTCGGGCGAGGCGCACGGCCTGGGGGGCGTGCAGCTCGACGAGGTCGATGGGCGCCCCGGCCTGCTCGACGGGCTCGACGAGCTCCTTCAGCTGTGCGAGGTCGCCGGGGTGGTCGAGGTCGATGGCGAAGGTGAAGACGAGTCCGGGCAGGTCGGCCACGACGGACTCCGCGATGACCTCGCGCCGGATCATCGCGTTGATCCGGCGGAACGACGGCGTGCCGAAGTCGTAGACGCCGAGCAGCGGCTCGATCGACATGTGGTTGTGGAAGAGCCGGAAGCCGGTGAGGTCGCACACCGCCCGACCGACCGTCATCTTGCCGACAGCCGGAGGCCCGGTGATGCAGACGAGGTGCATCGCCGTCAGCCGAAGATGCTCAGATCGCGGATGTTCTGGGGCACGGTGAGGTACTTCGCCACCGCGACCACGACGAGGAGCGCGAGGACGGCGCCGAGCGCGGCCCAGACGAGGTGGCGCACGCCCTGGCGACGGAAGACGACGATCGCGAGGGCGCAGATGACGCCCGTGACGAGACCGCCGAGGTGCGCCTGCCACGAGATGCCGGGGTAGAGGAAGCCGAAAGCCGCGTTGATGGCGATCGTCGCGTACATCGCCGTCGAGGACCGACCGAGGTGCCGGTTGAGCACGAGCAGCGCCCCGAAGAGGCCGAAGATCGCGCCGGAGGCTCCGACGACGGCGCCGAACCAGGCGCCCCCGACGCCGGCGCGCAGGGTCTCGATGCTCGGCGCGGCGGCGAGGAGGGTCACGGCCACCTGGCCACCGATGCCGCTGATCAGGTAGAGCGCGGCGAAGCGGGCCCGGCCGAGCATCGGCTCGAGGTACTGCCCGAGCGACCACAGCGCGAACATGTTGAGCAGGATGTGGAAGAACGTCGTCGGCGAGTGCAGGAAGGCCGCGGTGACGAAGCGCCACGGCTCGGTCCAGCCGAGGTAGGGCGCGAAGGCGAAGTTCTCGGTGACGGCCCCGCTGGCCCGCTGCGCGAGGTAGACGACGGCGCAGACCGCGATGATCGTGTAGGTGACGACCGGCGTGCCGTCGGTCGCGCGGCCGCCGAAGACGGTGCGGGCACCGGCCGTGGTGCGGGCGGCCTCGCGGACGCAGTCGACGCACTGGATGCCGACCGCGGCGGGCCGCTGGCACTCCGGGCAGGCGGGACGGCCGCAGCGCTGGCAGCGGACGTAGGCCTCCCGGTCGGGGTGGCGCGGGCACACGGACGGACCGGCAGCAGGCTGCGGCACTCCCGGGTCGACCGGGGGCTGGCCGGGCTGGCCACTGGTCGGGTTGTCAGACAACGGGATTCCCCCTGCCGGTCGCGTCCGTGGGCGGTGGTGCGGTGAAGCGTCGGTGCTGTGGAGCGGGGAGCGTCAGTCCTCGACGGTGACCGAGTTGATGACGACGTCCTCGAGCGGCTTGTCGTTGGCGCCGGTCGCGACCGCGCCGATCTTGTCGACGACGTCGCGCGAGGCCTGGTCGGCGACCTCGCCGAAGATCGTGTGCTTGCCCTGCAGCCACGTGGTGGCGGCGGTCGTGATGAAGAACTGCGAGCCGTTGGTGCCCTTGCCCATGCGCTTGCCGGCGTTGGCCATGGCGAGGATGTAGGGCTTGGTGAAGTCCTTGTCGGGGCTGATCTCGTCGTCGAACGCGTAGCCGGGGCCACCGAAGCCCTGACCGATGGGGCAGCCGCCCTGGATCATGAAGTTCGGGATGATGCGGTGGAAGATCAGGCCGTCGTAGAACGGGGTCGGGTTGGTGCGACCGGCGTCGTCCTTGTACTCCTTCTCGCCCTTGGCGAGGCCGACGAAGTTCTCCACCGTCTTCGGGGCCTGGTGCTCGAAGAGGTCGATGACGATGTCACCGTGGTTCGTGTGCAGGGTTGCCTTCATGGGGCCAATCCTCGCACGACCGAGCACGTATGCCGTCAGGCCGGGTATGCACCCCGCGATGCGGAACGCTGGGGGTGGACCCACCGTTGGCCAAGGAGAAGGATCGACCTCACAGCAGCTGGGGACGCGACCCGATGAGCAGCCGGCCACCGGCCGGCTAAGGACGGAGTGCCGATGTCGTTCATGGACAAGCTGAAGAAGAAGGCCGAGGAGCTCGACCTCGAGACGAAGGCCAGGCACCTGCAGGAGGCGGCGACGGACGCCGCGAAGCACGCCCGGGAGAAGGCGGGTGACTTCGCCGCCGAGAACCGCGAGAAGATCGACGGCTACGTCGAGACCGCGAGCGCCAAGATCGACGAGAAGACCGACGGCAAGTACGCCGACAAGGTGGCCAAGGTCAGGGAGCAGGTCGACCGCGGGGTCGACAAGGTCGCCGAGGGGCACACCTCGGGGCCGACGACCGCCACCGGTGCTGCCGCGGCCGCCGGAGCGACCGACGTGACCGGGGGGGCGCCGTTCCCGGTCGACCCCGACGCGCCGGCCCCCGTGTCGGCGAGCCCGCTCGACGCCCCGGACCCCATCGACGCGCCGGCCCCGTTGCACGAGAGCGGCTTCGACGCCGCCGCCGGTGACGTGCCGGTGCCGATGCAGGAGGCCCTCACCGACACGACGCTCGAGGACACCGTCCTCGGGCTCGACCACCCGCCGACGGCCGCGACGGGGCACCACGACGCGCCGGGTCCGGAGGACGCCGACACGACGCCGCGCGGCCCGCAGACGACCCCGCCCACGCACGACGCCACGAGCTGAACGAAGGACCCACCCGGCATACGCGATCACGCGTGACGAGAGCTCGGGCACCCTCGACCGGTGTCCGTGCGGCGCGTGGCCGAAGTTGGCAGGATGGGTAAGGACGACAGGACCTAGGAGGACGAATGTTCCGAACCAAGCAGTCCCGCACGGAGGCTGCCGTAGACCAGGCCCGTTCCGCGGCGGCCGACCTCGGCTCCGCGGCAGGCGACCGCATCGGATCGCTGCGTGAGAGCGCCGCCGACTCCGCGAGCGACGCCGCAGCGATCGCCAGGGAGCGCGCGTACGCCGCCAGGGACGCCGCAACGCCGGCCCTGCAGGATGCGGCCGCGCTCGCCAAGGAGCGCGCGTACGCCGCCAGGGACGCCGCAACGCCGGCCCTGCAGGATGCGGCCGACGCCGCGCGAGAGCGCTTCCACGACGCCGCGGCCACGGCCAAGGACGTCGCGGGCGAGGCGTTCCACGAGGCCGCCGACCGCGCCAAGCCCAAGGTGGAAGCCGCGCAGTCGACGCTCGTCGACACCGTGCTGCCCAAGGTGGGCGCGGCCATCGCGACCGCCGCCGCCGCGCTGGCCGCCGGCGCCGAGCAGGCTCGCGAGGCGGCCGCGCCGCACCTCGAGCAGGCCGCCGCCCAGGCCAAGGAGACGGCAGCCGTCAGCGGTCACCGAGCCCAGGACGCCTACTCCGTGCTCAAGGGTGACGCCGTCGCCAAGAAGCGCGGCGGCAAGGGCAAGTGGCTCATCGCCGTGGGCCTGACCGCCGCAGCGGTCGCCGCGGTCGCCGCCTTCCGCAAGCAGAAGCAGGCCGACGACCCGTGGGCCACGCCGCTCGACTCGCGCACCGGCACGCTCGGCTCCGACGCGACGACGCTCAAGGACAAGGCGGCCGAGCAGGTCAGCCACGCCAAGGACGCCGTCGCCGACGCCGCCAGCAAGGCCAAGGAGAAGGGCTCCGAGCTCGCCGACACGGCCAAGGACAAGGCGGGTGACCTCGCCGCCAAGGGCCAGGCCGCCATCGCCGACGCCAAGGACCGCTCGGGCGAGGCGGTCGACGCCGCTACCGACGCGACGAGCGCCGCCGCCGGCGAGGTCACGGCCGTCGACCCGGCCCCCGACTCCGACGCGATCACCTCCGACGCGGTCGAGGGCGGCACCATCAACGGCGCCTCGACGACGTCCTCCCCGCGGGGCTCGGCCCAGGCCAAGCTCGCCGAGGAGAACGGCGACAGCTCCAGCTGAGTCCCTGGTGGCCTCCGGTGCGGCGAGAGCCGGACCGGAGGTGGCCGGGAGCAGGCGCAAAGAGAAGGACCCGGATGCCCATGGCATCCGGGTCCTTCTCTGCATGAGCTGGCTCGCACCGACAGGGGGACAGCGCGAGCCAGCACATGCAGAAGGGCTGGGCGCGGTTCGTGCGTGCCCAACCCTTCGCTTCAACCAGTCTAGAACATGTCCGGCTGGTTGCGCGAGGGGCTCGATGAAGTTTCCATCACATCAAGCGCGTCAGTGGGGTTCCTTCCACTCACTGCACCGGCGAGGACGCGCCCGGGAGGACGCGCTCGTGGTGCTCCACCGAGCATGGCACCACCAGCGGCGTTGCGCCAGAGGAAGCAGCCGCTGATCGGCGCGGACCGGTCGGCCGTCACCCGGCAGCCGGTCAGGCGTCGACCGGCCTGCGAGAAGTCGCGGGGTCGTAGGTCCCACCTGCGTCGGTGCGCGCTGCTCACTTTCTGCTCGCCCCGGCATCAGCCGGCGGGAGTGGGAGCGTGGCCGTCCTGCTCGCGGCGCTGCTCGGCTTCGCCGTGCTCCGCATCCTGCTGATGATGCTGTGGGAGTGGAGCGCCCTGGGCTTCCGCTGGCTCGTGCCGTGCTTCTGCTCCATCTACGACCGCCGCTTCTGGCGGCACGAGCGCTACTGGAAGTTCCTCGGGGCACCGCCTCCCGCGCTGAACGGCATGCCCTTCCGTCCGCTGATGTGGCGAGCGCTGGGGGTGCGCATGGGCCGCGGGGTCTTCGACGACGGTCTCGCCATCCCGGAGAAGACGATCGTCTCGATCGGGGACGGGTGCATCCTCAACCCAGGCAGCATTATCCAGTGCCACTCTATGGAGGACGGCGCCTTCGAGCTCGAGGGCGTCCGGGTCGGTGACCGGGTCACCCTGGGGGTCGGGGCCTTCGTCCACTACGGGGTGGACATCGCCGACGACGCCGTGCTCGAGGCCGACTCGTTCCTGATGAAGGGCTCCGAGGTGCCGGCCGGCAGCCGCTACGGCGGCAACCCCGCCCACGAGGTGCAGGCCGCCACGTCCCGCCGCGAGCCCGTTCAGCGGACGGCGGCGAGCCCCTGATCGGGCGCCTGATCGCGCAGGTCGTGTCGCCAGGACACACCATTTGCGCGATCTCGCGCCCGACCACCCCGTTCACGCGGCGAGCCCTTGACCTGGGCCGACCAGAAGCGACCAATCCTTAGTACGTTGGCGGCCGTGGATGACGGGCTGTATGAGTCGATCGTGACGGATGCTCTGCTCAGGCGCCTGCAGACCGTGCCTGACGACTTGGCTGATCGCCGGCCGCTCAACAAGGCGGAGGCCGCAGACCGCATCGCGATCCACGTGAGCAGCGAGGTCGAACGCGCGCTGGCAGGAGTCTCTGACGAGAAGCGCATTCAGGTAGGCATCACCGTCGCGCGCGCGATCTTCGATCAGCTGGGCGCCCTGTCTGAAGCGGCTCTGGACGAGAGGCCGGCCTTCAGCGGAGACGTCCTGCGAGCCATCCTGGGTCGACGACCTGATGGAACGCCGCTGCCTGTTGCTCAACCGTTGACCCCGCTGCTCGACACGGCCCTGCTCACGAATGCGCCTGGCGAGCCGAACCTCTGGAAGCAGATCCAGTCCGAGATAGCCTCGGCCGACGCGATCGACGTCGTCATGGCCTTCGTTCGCCGGAGTGGTATCAACCCACTGCTCGACGCCCTGCGCCGGCACTGCGAGGCGGGCAAGGTGCTGCGGCTGCTCACCACGACGTACACCGGTTCGACGGAGGGCTCCGCCCTCGATCGACTCATCGAGCTTGGCGCCAACGTGCGTGTTTCCTACGACACGACAACGACGCGCTTGCACGCGAAGGCTTGGGTCTTCCATCGGCACAGCGGTTTCTCCACCGCGCTGGTCGGCTCGTCGAACCTGACCCAGTCTGCGCAGGCCACTGGGCTCGAGTGGAACGTTCGGGTCTCCGCCGCACGGAATCGGCCCGTCATCGAGAAGTTCGTCGGAACCTTCGACGCGTACTGGTCCAGCGGCGAGTTCGTCGATTACGAGCCCGGCCAGTTCGAGGAGCAACTCCGCGCTGCCAGCCCGAGGGCAGCGGGTCCGAACATCATCCTCAGCTCGATTGAGGTCACTCCGCGACCGTTCCAGGAGCGTCTGCTGGAGCTTCTCGCTGTCGCTCGGATCCAGGATCACCATCGCAACCTTCTCGTCGCAGCCACTGGCACCGGGAAGACCGTGATGGCCGCCGTGGACTACGCCCGGGTGCGACGCACTCTCGCCAGATCCCGCCTGCTGTTCGTCGCGCACCGCGAAGAGATTCTCGACCAAAGCATGGCGACCTTCCGTCACGTACTGCGTGACGCCGCCTTCGGAGAGAAATGGGTGGGCGGAGCTCGGCCGAGAGACTTCGAGCACGTCTTCGCCTCGATCCAGAGTCTGCGTGCCAGCGGGATCGACCAGCTCGCTCCGGACCACTTCGACGTCGTGATCGTGGATGAGTTTCACCACGCGGCGGCTGCGAGCTACGAACGGCTCCTCAACCATGTGCGGCCCGTCGAGTTCCTGGGCTTGACCGCTACGCCGGAGCGGTCGGACGGCCTTCCCATCCTGCACTGGTTCGGCGATCGAATCGCAGCTGAACTGCGGCTCTGGGATGCCATCGACCAACAGCACCTGGTGCCCTTTCAGTACTTCGGGATCCACGACGGGCTGGATCTGCGCGACGTCCCGTGGCGTCGCGGTGTCGGTTACGACGCCAGCGCGCTCAGTGACGTCTACACCGGCAACGACGTGTGGGCACGACAGGTCATCGAGCAGCTTCGCCGTTTCGTCGATCTTGATCGCATGCAGTGCTTCGGTTTCTGCGTCAGCATCGAGCACGCGCGATTCATGGCTCGTAAGTTCGTGGAGCACGGGATCCCGGCGATGGCCGTGTGGGGAGACACTCCGGCATTGGAACGTGAGGCAGCCTTGCGCGATCTCGCCTCGGGGTCGGTGCGAGCCATCTTCACGGTTGACCTTTTCAATGAGGGCGTCGACGTGCCGACGATCGACACGGTCCTCATGCTCCGCCCGACGGAGAGCCCGGTGCTGTTCCTACAACAGTTGGGGCGTGGGCTACGGAAGGCAGACGGCAAGAGCCTGTGCACGGTGCTCGACTTCGTCGGGACCCACCGCCAGGAGTTCCGCTTCGACCGCCGCTACCGGGCGTTGCTCAACGTGACGCGCCGCGAGCTGGAGTCCGCAGTCGTCCAGCAGTTCCCCTACCTGCCGGCTGGCTGCAACATGCAGCTAGACCGCGTCGCCTCGGACATCGTGAGTTAAGTCCCCGATAGTGGTGTAGCGCGGTCGCCGAGTTCGTCCCGGTCGTGGACGTAGGAGCGGCCACCGCGTGATCCTTCGAGTTCACCTTCCACAGATCTCTCGAACGGAATCATCACGATGA
>NZ_BAAARE010000025.1:0-60262 GCF_039532035.1 Terrabacter carboxydivorans
CGTTCGCCTGGACCCCGAAACCCGCATCGACCACACGCCAGGCAATCGGACCTACCACCGAGTCACCAACCCTGACTGTCAGGCATGACCCTTCACCCTTGACAGGAATGTCCCTTCACAGGACACCACCCACGTCGCTGCCGGGATCACCTCGAACCGAGGGCGTATGCCGGGTGGCCGGCTCCTAGGCGCCCGTGGCCTCGCGGTGGCGGCGGGCCAGCTCGAGGTAGACCTCGGCGTTGGCCTGGATGCGGGCGAGTCCGGGGTCGTCGATCTCGCGGCGGACCTTCCCGGGCACACCGGCGACGAGCGACCGCGGCGGGATGACCGCGCCCTCGGGCACGACGGCGCCCGCCGCGACGAGGCCGCCGGTCCCGATGTGCGCGCCGTTGAGCACGACCGAGCCCATGCCGATCAGACAGTCGTCCTCGATGGTGCAGCCGTGCAGCACCGCGCGGTGACCGACGGAGACGCCCGCGCCGATGGTCGTCGGGTGCCCGGCGTCGGTGTGCACGACGACGCCGTCCTGCAGGTTGCTGCGCTCGCCGAGCACGATCGGGTCGAAGTCGGCGCGGAGCACCGCGGTGTACCAGACGCTCGAGCCGGCTCGCAGGTCGACGGCCCCGACGAGGTCGGCGCTCGGCGCCACCCAGGCGGTCTCGTGGACCACCGGGGTGACGCCGGCGATGGTGATGATCACGTCAGTGCGCCGAGACCGCGTCGGCGGGGACGCCGCCGGACGTGTGCACCTCGGCGGACGACATCTTGCGTCGGATCCACGGCACGAGCGCGAGGAGCACGGCGGCGACGACGAGCGTGATGACCCCGTTGACGAGGTAGTAGGCCGCGTCGCTGAGGCCGCCCATCGCCTGGATGAGCTGGGCCGCGATGGCCTGGCCCGCGGCGCTGCCGAGGAACCACAGCGCCATGGCCTGGCTGGCGAAGGCACGCGGTGCGAGCCGGGTCGTGGCGGACAGGCCGACCGGCGACAGGCAGAGCTCGGCGATCGTCTGCATGACGAAGACGCCGCCGAGGATGTAGACCGGCGCGGTGTTGCCCTGGAACGTCGCGAAGGCCCACGACATGGCGAGCGCCGACAGGCCGATGATCGCGACACCGAGGACGAACTTCATCGGGGTCGACGGCGAGCGACCGGCGCGCCTGGTCCAGATCCAGCCGAAGACCGGCGCGAGCAGCACGATGGCGAGCGGGTTGATCGACTGGAACCACTCCGGGTTGACGGTGATGCCGGCCGTCTCCGTGACCGTGTTCTTCGCCGCGAAGATCGCCATCTTGCCGGCGGCCTGCTCGAAGATCATCCAGAAGAGCATGGCCCCGATCCACAGCGGCAGGTAGGCCGCGAGGTGCGACTTCTCCTCGCGCTCGACCTTGGGGCTGCGGAACATCATCGTGAAGTAGGCGATCGGCGTCAGCACGGCGACGATGGAGATGGCGTCGATGACCTGGTCGAGCACGGTGTCGCGCCACAGGCCGGCGAGCACGACGACGAGGCCGAAGGCGACGACGGCACCCACGGCGAGGGCCGTGACGCGACCGCGCTCCTCGGGCGAGAGGGGGTTGGGCACGTCGTCGACGGCGGAGCCGAGGGCCTTGCGGCCGAGGACGAACCACGTGATCGCGACGGCCATGCCGACCGCGGCGGCGGAGAAGCCGGCGTGGTAGCCATAGTGCTCGCGCAGCCAGCCGACGACGAGCGGGGAGAAGAACGAGCCGATGTTGATCGACATGTAGAAGATCGAGAAGCCGCCGTCGCGGCGCGCGTCCTCGGGCTTGTAGAGCGTGCCGACCATGGCCGAGACGTTGGGCTTGAGCAGGCCGGTGCCGAGGGCGACGAGCGCGATGCCGAGCCAGGCGGTCGCGGCAGCGGGGATGGCGAGGCAGACGTGGCCGGCCATGATGACGACGGCGCCGTAGAGCGTCGAGCGCCGGGCCCCGAAGAGCCGGTCGGCGGTGAAGCCGCCGATGATCGAGAGCAGGTAGACGGACGCGCCGTAGATGGCGACGACGGCGGTGCCGGTCGTCTCGTCGATGCCGAGGCCGCCGTTGGCCGCGGTGTCGATGAGGAAGTAGAGCAGGATGGCGCGCATCCCGTAGTAGGAGAAGCGCTCCCACAGCTCGACGAAGAAGAGGGTCGACAGGCCCTTGGGGTGTCCGAGGAAGGCGCGGTCGCCGGTGCCGGAACCGGGCTGCGGTGTGGGCGGCCGGCCCTGTGTCTGTGTTGACATGCGGTTTCTCCCAGCCCCTCGTGAGGGCAGTTCGACGGTTGGACAACCCCCCAAAACTAGGGGCGGTGCCCGGTCAACTCAAACCCGCGACGTGCGCGCGACCCCGCTCCGGAGGGCCAGGCCGTCCTTGAGCAGACCCGTGGCGAGGACCGCTCCGACGCCCTCACCAGCACGGATCCGCAGGTCGAGGAGGGGCTCGAGACCGAGCTCGAGCAGCACGAGGGCGTGGGCCTTCTCACGGGAGCGCTGGCCCGCCACGAGGTGCGCGGCGACGGCAGGCTCGAGCCGCACGGCCGCGAGCGCCGCCACCGACGTGGCCAGCCCGTCGAGCACGACGACACCCCCGGCCTCCGCCGCTCCGAGCACGACTCCCGTCAGCACGGCGAGCTCTCCCCCGCCGAGCCGCCGCACGGCCTCGTCGGTCGTCGCCGGACCCACCCGGTCGAGCGACCGGGCCACGACGTCGCGCTTGCGGTCGAGCATCGCGGCGTCCGCTGAGGAGCCGCGGCCCACGACCTCTTCGGCGGGCACTCCCAGCAGGGCAGCGGCCACGGCTGCCGCCACGGTCGTGTTGCCGACACCGATCTCGCCGAGGGCCACCGGTCCCGACCCGGCGAGCGCGCGACCACGCGTGCGCCCGAGACCGAGCAGACCGGCATACGCCATCTCGTCGAGCGCGTCCGTCATGACGAGATCGCCTCTGCTGCAACCGATCCCGGCGTCGATCAGCTCGACGCCGAGTCCGGCCGCGCGGGCCGCGACGGCGCCCATCGAGGCGCCCTCGCTGGTCGCCCGGGCCACGTCTGCGGTGACCGACGGGTCGAACGCCGAGATGCCGTATGCCGTCACGGCATGGTCGGCGGCCGCGACGACGAGGGTGCCCCGGCCGTCCACGGCGGGCAGTGCGGTGACGCGGTCGAGCACCGTGTCGAGCACCCCGAGCGAGCCGGGCACGGTGAGCAGGTCGTCGGAGCGGTCGCGGGCGGCGACGACGTCGGCGGGCTCGGGGGCCCGCAGGTGCGAGGTGGGGGCGTCGCGCTCGGTCCAGCGCTCTCGCATGACGACCTGCTCGAGGGGCAGGCGCCGGCTCCACCCGGCACGCTCGAGCCCAGGCTCGGGAGGGCGCTCGTCGGGCCAGCCGAGACAGAGCCAGCCGAGCGTCTCGACGCCGTCGGGCAGGCCGAGCAGCTCGGCGAGCTCGGCCGGCTCGAAGAGGGTGACCCAGCCGAGGCCGAGGCCGTGGGCGCGGGCGGTCAGCCAGATGTTCTCGATGGCGGCGGCGCACGACCAGAGGTCGGCGTCGGGGAAGGTGGCACGGCCGAGCACCCCGGCCGCAGGGGTGCGGCGGTCGCAGGCCACGACGACGCCGACGGGCGCCTCGCGGATGCCCTCGAGGCGCAGGTCGAGCAGGCCGCGGGCCGACTCCTCGGCCATGCCGGCGGCCTGGCGCAGGCGGCAGCGGTCGGCCATCAGGGCCGCCGCGTCGCGGGTGGCCGCCTCGGTGACGACGACGAAGCGCCAGGGTTGGCTGTGCCCGACCGACGGGCCACGGTGGCCCGCGGTGAGCACGGCGGTGAGCACGTCGTCGGGCACCGGGTCGGGCCGGAACCGGCGGATGTCGCGGCGGGCGCCGACGACGCGCTCGAGCGAGGCGAGGTCGTCGGGCAGCGCCCAGGCGTCGGGTGCCGCGGCCCGCTCCGCAGCCGACGACGGGTCGCCGATCGTCGGGACGGGCCTGCGGTAGCTCACCCGACAGAGCCTAGTTCGGGGCCGGCTCGATCCAGGATCGGGTCACGCCGAGCACGCGGCTGCCGTCGGTGTCGGCGAGCGACATCCCGACGAAGGCCGTGGCGCCCTCGGACGTCTGCCAACGGAAGCGGTAGTCGGTCGAGGTCGCGGCGTCGGCGATCGCGGCGGCCGCGTCGCGGGAGGACTGGGCGTTGGCGAAGGCACCCGCGGACCGCGCGCGATAGGCGTCGAGCTGCGCGGCATACGGGTCCTCGGCGGTGGCCGCGGAGGTCTCGGGACGCGCCACGTTGCCGACGAAGTCGCTGGCGACGGCGGCCGGCTCGATGACCGAGACGCGGACGCCGTGCGGGAGCATGACGACGGCGAGGGACTGCATGAAGCCCTCCACGGCGAACTTCGCCCCGCAGTAGGCGTCGGCGAACGGCTGGCCCACGGCGCCGCCGACGCTCGTGACGGTGAGGACCGTGCCGCGGCCGGCCTCGCGCATGCGCGGCAGGACGAGCTTGGTCAGGGCGACCGGGCCCAGGTAGTTGACCTCGAGCTGGTCGCGGATCTCGTCGAGGCTCAGCTGCTCGGCGGTCGCCACGGCGCCCCGGCCCGCGTTGTTGACGAGGACGTCGAGGCGGCCGTGGTCGGCGAGGACGCCGTCGACGCACGCGCGCGCGGCCTCGTGGTCGGTGACGTCGAGGGCCCGCACGTCGAGCTCGACGCCGGCCTCGGCGGCGGCATCGGTGAGGGCGGTGGCGCGCGAGGTGTCGCGCATCGTCGCGACGACCGTGAGCCCGCGACGGGCGAGCTCGACGGCGGCGTGCAGGCCCATGCCCGAGGAGGTTCCGGTGACGAGGGCGACCGGCTGCCCGTTGGTGTCCATGCGGGTGACGCTACGCCTGGGCCGACCGGCCCCGCACCGTCCACATCCGCTGCGACGCGACCCCGACCGTCAACGGTGCAGGAGCTCGCGCCTCATCACGGGCCGAGTCGGGTGGGTGCGCCCGAGCTCGGCGAACCCCGCCCGCCGGAACATCGCGAGGGTTCCCGTGAAGACCGCGGACGGGGAGGGGACGCGGGCCAGGCCGTCGGTGTCGACAGGGTGGCCGTCGAGCACCGAGCCGCCGTGCTGCGCAGCCCAGTCGACGGCAGCCTCGAGCAGCGTGACCCCGACGCCGCGGCCCCGGTGCTCACGGCGGACCACGAAGCACGTGACCCACCACGCCTGCGGGTCCTCATCGAGGATGCGGGACAGCAGCCGGTGCTCGGTGATCGCCGGCAGCGTCGACCGCGGCACCGCTCGCGTCCAGCCGACCGCGTCGCCGTCGAGCAGGGCGACCAGACCCACCGGAGGATCCGCCTCGTGCACCTCACGACGCAGCGCGTCCCGGTTCGTGGGCTCCTCGTGCCGACGGAAACGTTGGCACCAGCACGAGTCCGGGTTCTTCTCCCGAGGGCCGAACACCCGTCCCAGTCGAGGCCAGGCCTCAGCAGTCGCCGGCACCACACGCACCGTGGTCATCGGTCCCGGTCCCTCCTGCCGCGCCGGCGCCGTCCGCCGCTCTCCATCGGCCCATCCCGACGCTAGACCTCGACGACGACAGGCGCGCCCTACGAGACGGCCTCGAGGGTGAAGAAGATGAAGCCGATGAACCGGCTGGGGTCGGTCTCGCTCGGTGGCAGCAGCTCGGGCGGCGTCTCGGGCGACACGGGCGGCTCGCTGATCGCCAGGATCCGGAAGCCCGCAGCGGTGAAAGACTCCGACATCGCGCTCAGCGAGCGGTACCAGATCGTGAGGGTCGCGGACACGCCGTCGAAGTCGTAGTCCTCCGCGTTCGGCACGGTCGCGAAGTAGTCGAGCTCGGGATACATCACCGGCGGGATCACCGGGTGGTTGACCACGACGACGAGCCGGCCGCCGCTGGTCAGCACCCTGCGCAGCTCGGCCAGCGGCTGCGACCAGTCCTCGAGGTAGTGCAGCACGAGCATCGCCACCGCGTCGTCGAACGCCTCGTCGTCATACGGAAGCGGTCGGGTCAGGTCGGCCACGGCGAGATCGGCCTCGTCCCCGAGCCGCTCGCGGGCGAGCCGGACCATCGCCGGACTCGCGTCGAACCCGGCGACGCTGGCGCCCTGCTCCGTCAGGTCGGCGAGCAGCGGCCCCGAACCGCAGCCGGCGTCCAGGATCCGGCGCCCGGCGACGTCCCCGAGCAGGTCCAGCACCGCCGGCCGGGCGTACCACCGGTTGAACAGGCCGTGCTCGTTCGCCCGCGCGTACGCCTCGGCGAAGGCGTCGTAGTGGTCCGGTTGCTGCTCGGCGATCTGCGACTCGGAGGTCATGCCACGGCAGTGTGTCAGGTCGACGGGCGCCGGCCTCGGGGAAAGCCGTTGCGAATGCTGGACGCATCCGGTCTGGTTGAGGCACCACCGCACCCGAGAGGGAGGCCTGCTCCATGTCGCTGCCCGCCCCGACGCTCCAGACGCCGCGCCTGCGGCTCCGCCCCTTCGGCGACACGGACGTCGACGACATCTACGCCCTGCAGAGCGACGCCCATGCGCTGCGCTACTGGGACTCGCCGCCGTGGAACGACCGGGCACGGGCCGAGTCGTTCATCGGGGCCTGTCGGCAGATGGAGCAGGACGGCACCGGCGTGCGGCTGGCCGTCGACCGCCTCCCCGACGGGGCGTTCATCGGCTGGTGCACCCTGAACCGCTGGAATCCGGACTACCGCAGCGCGTCGCTGGGCTACTGCTTCGAGCCGTCGACCTGGGGGCGCGGCTACGCGACCGAGGCCGCGCGGGCGCTCCTCGGGTGGGCGTTCGAGACGCTCGACCTCAACCGGGTGCAGGCCGAGGCCGACACCCGCAACGTGGCGTCCGCGCGCGTCCTGGAGAAGCTCGGGTTCGTGCGGGAGGGGACCCTCCGGGAGGACTGCGTCGTCGACGGCAAGGTGTCCGACTCGTGGGTCTACGGGCTGATCAGGCGGGAGTGGCAGCCAGCACCCGAACGGCCGCTGCCCGTGCCGACCGACTCAGTGGTCCTCCGCGACGACGACGAGCGCCTGAGGTCCCTGCTCGACGACGGGTGGACGGTCACCGCGCGGTCCTGGGCGGCACAGCTGGACGTGACACCGGGGCACGCGCCCCGGTGGGCGGAGGTTCTCGCCGGCCTTCCCCCCACCCAAACCTGCCGGGAGCTACGGGCCGCCGACGTCCCCGCGGCGCTCGAGCTGGATGCGGCCACGGCCACCGACTACCCCGGCGGCGTCTCGACCGCCCATGAGCCCCTGACGGTGGCTCGGGCCACACCGACCTCAGGTCGCCGCGGGTTCGGCGTCCTCGATGACGGGGCGAACCTCGTCGCCATGACGTTCGCAGACGTCGACGATGAGAAGGCCGAGGTGGACTTCACCGTCGTCGCTCGACACCGGCGCGGGCAGGGCCTCGCGCGGGCGGTCAAGGCCGCGTCGCTGCTGGCGCTGACCGGTGACGGCGTGACGGTCGTCCGCACCGGCGGGTCGGACGAGAACCGACGCATCCTCGCGGCGAACGTCGACCTGGGCTTCCACGTGGACGAGCACTGGCTCACCCTCACCCGGGCCGGTCGAGACGCCCCAGGGCCCTGCTCGTCGGGCTCGCGCACCGCCTCGGAGGCCGTCTCGTGACCGACACGCCCCTGCCCTACCCGGACCCAGCCCTGGGTGACGGTCAGGTGGGCCTGCGGCGATGGCGTGAGTCCGACGTCGAGTGCATCCGCCTCGCCGGCACCGACCCGCGCATCACGGCGGCCACGACCGTCCCGGTCGAGGGCACTCCCGAGGAGGCGATCGCCTTCATCCGTCGGCAGTGGAGCCGTGCTGACGAGCGCGAGGGCGTGTCACTGGCCGTCGTCGACGTCGACGACGACCGCGCCGTCGGGCTGGTCTGGGTGGCCCTGCGGCCACAGCAGCACGTGGGCGGTCTGGGCTACTGGGTCGTGCCGCCGGCCCGAGGGCGGGGCGTGGCGACAGCCGCCGTCCGTCTCGTCGTCCCGTGGGCGCTCGAGGCACTCCACCTGCAGCGCCTGGAGGCGTGGGTGGAGCCTGACAACCTGGCCTCCCAGCGCACCCTCCTCAGCGCCGGCTTCGCGCTGGAGGGTCGCCTGCGCAGCATCCTCACGCTCGGGGGCCGGCCCTCGGACGCCCTGGTCTTCTCGGTGGTCGGCCCGGGCGCCTGACCCACCGCACCGGACCGTCCCGGCCGGGGAGCGTCAGCCCTGGCCCGGCTGGGTGGGTCCGGCGTCTATGTCGTCGAGCCCCGCGATGACGATCTCGAGGAGGCGGGCGAGCTCGTGGCGCTCGCCGTCGGAGAGGCCGCGCAGGGTGTCGCTCTCGACGACGTTGGACTCGCGCACCGCGGCGCTGAAGAGGGCCCAGCCGTCCTGGGTCAGCGAGACGAGGGTGCGCGTGCGGTTGGACTCGTCGGGTCGCCGCTGGAGCAGCCCGCGGCCGGCCATCTTGTCGAGGCGGTGCGTCATCGACGACGGCGCGACGTTGGAGAGGTCGGCGAGCTGGCTGGGGGTCAGGCACGTGTCGCCGGCGCGGGCGAGCGCGGCGAGGACCGACCACTCCCCCTGGGTCAGGTCGAGGTCGGCGAACTGCCGGACGTACCACTGGTCGAGCTTCTTCGTCACCGAGAACAGCGCCGTGATGACCCGCTGGACCGACTCCTCGCCGCCGGCGGCGACGTAGGTCGCGACGTCCGCGGCGTGCTCCTGCTGGGCGGTCTGTCGTCGCTTGGCTGCCATGGGAACGCATTGTCGCACCGACCCGTCGTGATGCTACTCTTTCGAAGTCGAACTTCGATGACGAAATATTCGACACCGAAGCTGCGTTGACTCCCCGGTCCGCCTCCCCGTCCCCGAAAGGGTGTGAAACCCATGCGCACCAAGCTGCTCATCCTCGCGTCGTCCATCGGCATGCTCGGATGGGGCACCGTGCTGCCGTACCAGTACGCGTATGCCGCCAACACCCGCGGGTGGGGCGCGCTCGCTGCCGCTCTGGCCAGCACCCTCTTCTCCGTCGGCGCCCTCGTCGCCGCGCCCTTCGCGGGCCGGCTGAGCGACCGCTTCAACCCGGTCGCCGTCGCCGTCGTGGCCAAGCTGCTCGCCGCGGTCGGTGTCGGGAGCCTCGTCTGGGCGCAGTCGGCCCCGGCCTTCCTCATCGGCATGTTCGTCTTCGGCTTCGGCCTGACCGCCGCCGGACCGGCCGCCTCGGTGCTCGTGCTGCGGTGGGCGGGGAGCGACGACCGCCGCAAGGTCTTCGCCTACAAGTTCACGGCCGAGGCCATCGGCATGGCGGTCGGCGCCTTCGTCGCCGGCCAGTTCGTCGACCTCTCCCGCACCGACGGCATGACCTTCGCGTTCGTCGCCGCCGGCGCCGGTTTCGCGATCTCGGCCGTGCTCATCCACGTCGCCGGCATCGGCGCGCCGAGCGAGGTCGCCCCCGACCTCGCCGCCGGCGAGGCGGAGACGCGCCTCGGCACGATGGACGCCCTGCGCCGCATCTTCGCCGTGCCCGCCCTGCGCTGGACCGCGGTCGTCGCGGTGGCCCTCGCCCTCGGCTTCTACGCCCAGTTCGAGTCGGGCCTGCCGGCCTACGCCCTGACCGTGCTCGACGTCGACGAGTCCGCCATCGGCCTGGCCGCCGCCGTCAACTGCGTCGTCATCGTCCTGCTGCAGGTCGTCGTCGTCCGGGTCACGGCCCGGCGCAACGCCGCCAGCCTGCTCATGGTCGTCGGCGCGATCTGGACGCTGTCGTGGGTCGTGCTCTCCGTCGCGCAGCTGACGCCGGAGGTCGCCTCCGCCCTGTTCGTCACGACGTTCGGCATCTTCGCCGTCGGCGAGACGATGTATGCGCCGGTGCTCAACCCGCTGACCGCGAGCCTCGCACCGCGCGGCCTCGTCGGCACGACGCTCGGCACGTTCACCGCGATCCAGACGACCTTCTCGGCCGTCGGCCCGCTCGTGGCCGGCGCCCTGCTCGGCATGGGTCTGGCCAACGGCTTCCTCGCCCTGCACGTCGTCATCAGCCTCGTGGCGGTCTACGGCGCCTGGCGCCTGCGGGCCTCCCTGCGGGCACGCCGGGTCGAGGAGCGCCGGGTCGAGGAGCGCCGCCGGGCCGCGGAGGTCACGGCGGAGGTCGCTGCGGAGGTCACGGCAGGGTCCGCCGGCCCCCGCACCGTCACCGAGCCGACGCTCGCGCCGGTCCCGGCCACCGCCTGAGCGCCCACCGGCTCA
Organism: Terrabacter carboxydivorans; assembly: GCF_039532035.1. Lineage (NCBI taxonomy): Bacteria > Bacillati > Actinomycetota > Actinomycetes > Micrococcales > Intrasporangiaceae > Terrabacter > Terrabacter carboxydivorans. Next base: position 10,261 of record NZ_BAAARE010000025.1, read on the forward strand.
GGGGCTCGACGTCTCAACGTCTCACCGGCAGTGGGTCGGGATGGGCCGTCGCGCTCCGGCGCGAGGTCTCACCCCGGCCCGCTGCCCGACCCGCCGCCGGGGGCGAGGTCGGCCACGGGCGTCAGCAGGTAGCGGCCGGCCATGCCCACGGTGCGCGAGAGCGTCGCGAGGAACTCCGTGCGCAGCGGCTCGGCACCGTCGAGCGACCACAGCACGCGGGCGTTGGTCCACGCGGCGTCACGGGCCCGGGTGATGCTCCAGCCACCGACGAGGTCGGCCACCGGTCCGGCATACCGCTCGTCGACGGCGAGGGCGATGCCGTCGAGGAACGAGCGCCGCACCTCGTCCTGGACGCCGGCGAGGAGGTCGTTGACGCGCTGGTAGTCCGCCTCGACGCCGGGACTGTCGGGGGTCAGGCCGAGCTGGCGACACGTCGTGACGACGGCGACGGGCAGGTCGTGGTTGATGTGCGCGTTCATCCCGGCCAGCGCGAACTGGATCGGCACCCGTCCCGGCTCGAGCCGTGCCGCGAAGAGCGGCGCCCAGGACGGGTCGGGGTCGGCCGCATCGACGGCGTCGAGGTAGAGCCCGGCGAAGACGAGGTCGAGGCGCGTCACGAAGACCGGGTTGGTGAACCACCCGGCCACCAGCCGGTCCCGCACCAGCTCGGTGACCCGGAGGTACATCCGGTTGAAGTCCGCGACGCCGTCGTCGGCCGGCAACGTCGTGTCGATCTCCTGCATCCGCGCGACGAGCGCGTCGACCGACGACGGCTGGCCGGGCGGCACGGCCGGGGCGGGCGTGGGGGTCGGCCGGGGCGCCGGCGCACCCGGCGCCGCCGACCCGCCGAGGTGCGTGCGCACCCAGGTGACGGTCTCGGTGAACCACCCCATGGCCCGACGCTAGCGGCTCGCACCAGGTGCGACACCCGGTTCGCTCGAACGCCCCGAGCGCGCCGATCTGCCGCACCCCCAGCAGAACTCGGCGACGTAGGGACCAATGCCTCTTACGCCCGCGCAGCCCGCGGGTCACGCTGGAGGTGAGAACAGGAAGGAGGTGAAGACGATGTCGCAGCTCCTTGAGAAGCAGCGCGTGGAAACGGAGCATCTCCCGAGGTTCTTCCGCAACCGCACGCTCGACTACACGCTCCTGGTCGTCGGCGCCCTGGTCGCGGGGTTCGGTGCGTATGCCTACCTCGTGCCGGCCGGATGGTTCCTCGCCGGCCAGGCTGAAGCCTGGTACCTCGGCAGCTGGATCGCCGGTGGGGTGCTCCTCACCGCCGGGTTCGGCCTGCTCGGTGCCAGCGTGCGTGACCGGTCCGGCCACTGGACCGGGGAAGCCGTGATGAGCTTCGTGCTCGGCACGCTCAGCGTGGCCGGAGCGGTCGCCGCCGCGGTCGTGCTCATCATCTAGTCACGGGAAAGAGGTGACGGAAGGTCGGAGCCGCCGGCAGCCGGCGGCTCCGGTGCGTGCCGGGTCGGGCAGCCGCGTCAGCCCCGGTTGAACGCCTCGATCCGGTCGATCGCCTCGCCGACGGCCGTCAGCCCGGCCGCGAAGCTGAGCCGTACCGAGTGCGCCCCGGCCCGGTCGTCGAAGTCGCCACCGGGCGTGATCGCCACGCCCACCTCCTCGAGCAGGGCCTTGGCGTAGGCCGCCGAGCCGCCCCAGCGACCGAGCTGGGCTCCGAGGTCGGCCCAGTAGTAGAACGCGCCGTCGGGCGGGGCGGACTCTCCCCAGCCGAGGCGGGCCGCGTTGTCCAGCAACAGCTTCCGGGTCCGGGCGAACTCGGCGACGGCCTCGTCGCACTCGCGGTAGGACTCCTCCGCGAAGGCCGACACCGCGGCATACTGCGCCGGCGCGGGCGGGCACAGCGCGACGTTGCCGGCGAGCGCGTCGACCGGGCGCACGAGGTCCTCGGGCAGCAGCATCCAGCCGAGGCGCCAGCCGGTCATCCCCCAGTACTTGCTGAACGAGGAGATGACGACCCCCGTGTCGTCGCTCTCCCAGGCGCACACGCCACGGGGGTCGGGCGCCCCCGGCTCGGGATAGGTGACGCCGTGGTAGATCTCGTCGCTGACGAGACGCACGCCGTTGGCGGCGCACCAACCGGTGATCGCAGCCAGCTCGGCCCGGTCGACCATCGTGCCCGTGGGGTTGGCGGGGGAGGCGACGATGAGGCCGGCGAGAGCACCCTCGGCCTGCGCCGCGTCGAGCAGCGCCGGGCTCGGCTGGTAGCGCGTCTCGGGACCGCAGTCGAGCTCGACGACCTCGCAGCCGAGCGAGGTGAGGATGTTGCGGTATGCCGGGTAGCCGGGTCGGGCGAGCGCCACCCGGTCGCCCGCCTCGAAGGCCGCGAGGAAGGCGAGGACGAAACCACCCGAGGAGCCGGTCGTGACCGCGACCCGCGCCGGGTCTAGGTCGAGGCCGTACCAGCGGCCGTAGTGGGCCGCGATCTCGGCGCGCAGCTCACGGATGCCGAGGGCCGAGGTGTAGGTCAGGGCGCGCCCGGATCCGTGGATCCGCGCCGCGGCCTCCGAGACGAGGCTCGGCGCACCGCCGGACGGCTCGCCGGCGCAGAGCGAGACGACGTCGCGCCCCTCGGCGCGCAGCACCGCCACCCGGTCGAGCACGTCCATGACCTGGAAGGGCGCCACCTGGGAGCGCCGGGAGGGCTGGAGCGGTCGGGCCGGGCGGGAGCTCTGACGGGTCACCGCCTCAGTCTGCCCGAACCCTCGACACCCGAAACACGCCGTTCACCCGACGTCGATAGCCTCGTCCGCATGACGACCGCCTACCACGCAGACGCCTCGACCCTCGTGGACAAGGAGGTGCTGACGTGGGAAGCGTTCGGCACCGCCGTGCGTGAGCTGGCCCAGCTCGTGGCCGACTCGAGCTTCCGTCCCGAGATCCTCGTGGCCGTCGCCCGCGGCGGGCTGATCCCCGGTGGGGGCCTGTCCTACGCCCTCGGGGTCAAGCTGACCGATGCCATCAACGTCGAGTTCTACACCGACGTCGAGGAGACCCTGCCCGACCCCGTCCTGCTCGCGCCGCACCTCGACACCGACAGCATCCGGGGCCGCCGGATCCTCGTCGTCGACGACGTCGCGGACTCGGGCCGCACCCTCGCCCTCGTGCTCGAGCTGCTCCAGCAGCACGGCGCCGAGGCTCGCAGCGCCGTCATCTACGGCAAGCCTCGCTCGATCGTGGCGCCGGACTACGTGTGGCGCGAGACCGACCGCTGGATCGTCTTCCCGTGGTCCGCGGAGCCGCCGGTGTCGGGCTCGCAGGTGACGGCGGACCCCGCCGCCGACTGACCCGCTGATGCCGGCGAAGGCGCCGAAGGGTGGGGCGCCGACACACTGACGACGCGCGCCGGTGCTAGACAGGGCAGGTCGCCCTCCGAGAGGACCCGCCATGACCACGTCGTCGTTCACCTGCACCCTCGTCGAGACCTCGCGCCTGGCCACCAACGTGTGGTCGAGCGGCCCCGACGACGGCGTGCCGATCCTGCTCGTGCACGGCAACCTCTCGACCGGCGGCTACTGGCGCTACGTCGCCGACGCCCTCTCCGAGCTCGCCGACGACGTCCGGGTCATCGCCCCCGACCTCCGCGGCTTCGGCCGCACCGAGGCGCGCCCGATCGACGCGACCCGGGGGCTCGGCGACATGGTCGAGGACGTGCACGCCCTCCTCGAGGCGCTGGGCCTGGCCGACGACTGCCGCGTGGTCGCGGCCGGCTGGTCGATGGGCGGAGGGGTCCTCGAGCAGCTGATGGTCGAGCACCCCGACGACCTCGCCGCCGTGGTCCTCGTGGCGCCCCTCTCACCGCACGGTTTCGGTGGGACGGTCGATGCCGCAGGCACGCCCGCCTTCGCCGACGCCGCGAGCACCGGCGGTGGAGCGGCCAACGCCGACTTCGTGCGCCGCCTCGCCGCCAAGGACGCCGGCGAGGACGACCCGCAGACGAGCCCCCGCGTCGTCATGCGCACCTTCTACGGTCCGGGCGCCAACGCCGGCGACGTCGACGAGGACTTCCTCGTCGACGAGGTGCTGCTGACGCGGACCGGCGACGACTTCTACCCCGGCGACTCGACGCCGTCGCCGAACTGGCCGGGCCTGGCCCCTGGCACCCGTGGGGTGCTCAACACCATGGCCCCCACCCACTTCGACGCCACGGGGATCGTGGACCTCGAGCGCAAGCCGCCGGTCACGTGGGTGCACGGCACCGCCGACCAGGTCGTCAGCGACGCCTCCCTCTTCGACCTCGCGACGCTCGGCTCGCTCGGCGCCGTCCCTGGCTGGCCGGGGCCGGACGTGCTCCCGTCGCAGCCGATGGTGGCCCAGATGCGCGCCGTGCTCACGGCCTACGCGGCCGCCGGGGGCGCCACGAGGGAGGTGGCCCTGGAAGGGGTGGGACACGGCATACCGCTCGAGGTCCCCGGCGTGCTCGCCCGCGAGATCGAGGCACTCATCACCGACTGATCCCAGCGGGCAGTCGTAGTGTGCAAGGCATGGACCTCGGACTGCACATCGCCAACTTCACCTGGAGCGGCGGCTCCGCCACCTTCGTCGACGACCTCCGCCGCACCGCCAAGACCGCCGAGGACGTCGGCTTCACCAAGATCTCGGTCATGGACCACGTCTGGCAGATCGGGATGATCGGCCCGCCCGAGCACGAGATGCTCGAGGCCTACACGGCGCTCGGCTACCTCGCCGCCGTCACCGAGCGCGTCCAGCTGCTCGCGTGGGTCACCGCCGCCGTCTACCGCGAGCCGGGACTGCTCGCCAAGGAGGTCACCACGCTCGACGTGCTCTCCAGGGGCCGCGCGATGCTCGGCATCGGCGCCGCCTGGAACGAGGAGGAGTCCGTCGGGCTCGGCCTGCCCTTCCCCGGCACCGCCGAGCGCTTCGAGCGCCTCGAGGAGACCCTGCAGATCTGCCTGCAGATGTGGAGCGACGACGACGGGCCGTATGCCGGCAAGCACTACCAGCTCGGCCGCACCCTCAACTCGCCCCAGTCCGTGCAGCGCCCCCACCCGCCGATCCTCATCGGCGGCGGCGGCGAGAAGAAGACGCTGCGGCTCGTGGCGCAGTACGCCCAGGCCTGCAACCTCTTCGACAGCCCCGACCTCGCGCACAAGCTCGACGTGCTCCGCGGGCACTGCGAGACGCTCGGCCGCGACTACGACGAGATCGAGAAGACCGTCATGGGTCCGGTCGACCCGGGGCCCAACGGCGAGAAGGTCGACGCGACGCTCGAGCACCTGCGCGACCTCGCCGGCCTCGGCGTGACGCACGTGCAGCTCGGCGTCGGCGACGGCTCGAGCACCGACGTGCTCGAGCTCATCGGCGAGCGGATCATCCCCGAGGCTGCGAAGTTCTGACGTATGCCGTGTGGCCCGGCCGGGTGCGTCCCGGCCGGGTCGGCGGCTAGCTGAGGATGTCGCTGCGGCGGAAGCGGCGGTAGGCGAGCATCGTGAAGCCGGCCGCCCACACGAGCGCCCACAGCGCGCCGTGCACCATGTCGGTCCAGTCCGGCGACACCGCCAGCGCGTCCTGCCAGGCCCGGGAGTAGTGGCCCGGGAAGGCGTTGCGGTAGGGGTCGAGCGCGTCGAGCTGGTCGAGGATGTTGAACAGGATGTTGACGAGCACGGCGCCGCCGACCGCTGCCAGGGGCGCGTCCGAGCGCGTGCCGATCCAGAAGGCGATGGCGGCGACGGGCAGCAACGTGACGAAGATGTAGGCCATGGCGAGCGCGAGCCGCGGCAGGAACTGGCCCCACGTGAGGTTCTCGCCCAACGGGTTGGTCAGCGGGTCCCAGCCGTAGGCGATGCCGCCGACGAGCAGGCCCCACGCCGGCAGCAGCACGGTCGCGAGCAGGGTCGAGGCGATCCCGATGACGAGCTTGCTCGTGAGCAGGCGGGCCCGCTGCACGGGCGCGACGAGCAGGTAGCGCAGGGACGACCACGACGCCTCGGCGGGCACCGCGTCGCCGCAGAAGAGCGCGGCGAGCAGCACGAGCAGCAGCTCGGAGGCGAGGAAGACGAGCACGAGGCTGAAGTTGGCCGCGCCGCTCTGGGCGAGGTCGAAGATCCGACTCGACGCGCTGCCCCGGCCGCTGTTGCCCGAGCGCTGCCCGAAGGCGAACGACCCGACGAGCACGAGCGGGAGTGCCAGCAGCAGCCCGAAGGCCCAGATGGTGCGCCGCCTCCCCCACTGACGGCGCAGCTCCGAGCGCCACGACAGCGGGTCGCGCACCTGGTGGATCTCGCTGCTCGCGGCCGCCGAGGTCGGCTCGATGACGTCGAGCAGGGCCTCGCCCGGCGTGTGCTCGTGATGCCCTTGCGGCTCCTGCTGCTCGTGCCGGTCGGGCGTCGTCGCGCCCGTGGGTCGGGTGGTCTCGCTCATCGCGCCCTCACCTGCCTCAGTCGCTCGACGAGGGAGGCGCCCTCGTCTCCGGGCTCGGCGCTCGCGCCGGGGGCGGAGGCCGAGGAGATGACCCCGAGGAAGACCTCCTCGAGGTGGCGGCGGCTGCTGACACCGACGACGGGCAGCCCGGCGGTGACGGCGGCCGCGACGACCTCGGCCCGCCCGCGCTCGGCGACGACGACGATGCGGGTCGGGGTGTCGACGCGCACCTCGGTGACGCCGGCGGCCGCCTCGAGGGCGTGCACCCCGGCGCTGACGACGTCGTGGTCGACGTGCTCGGGCAGGTCGAGGATCGTCGTGTCGTCGCTGTCGACGAGCTCGGCGACGGGCCCCTGGGTGATGACCCGTCCGGCGTGCATGACGACGACGTGGGTGCACGTCATCTCGACCTCGGCGAGCAGGTGGCTCGACACGACGACGGTGCGTCCGGTCTCGGCGTAGCGCCGCAGGATCGGGCGCATCGCGGCGATCTGCGGCGGGTCGAGGCCGTTGGTCGGCTCGTCGAGGATGAGCAGCTCGGGCAGGCCGAGCATGGCCTGGGCGATGCCGAGGCGCTGGCGCATGCCCTGGCTGTAGGACTTGACCGGTCGGTCGACGGCCCCACCGAGGGCCGCCACGTCGAGGGCCTCGTCGAAGTGGGCGTCCTCGGCGGCCCGGCCCGTCGCGGACCAGTAGGCCTCGAGGTTCTGCCGGCCCGTCAGGTGCGGCAGGAAGCCGGGGCCCTCGATGAGCGCGCCGACCCGTCCGAGCACCCTCGAGCCGGCGGAGACCGGCTCGCCGAGCACGTGGACGCTGCCGGCGTCGGAGGAGATGAGGCCCATGACCATGCGCATCGTCGTCGTCTTGCCGGCGCCGTTGGGGCCGAGCAGGCCGACGACCTGGCCCTTCTCGGCACGCCAGGTCACGTCGTCGACGGCGCGGTGCCCGTCGGCATACGTCTTGACGAGCCCCTCGACGACGAGCGGGACGTCGGCGAGGTCGGGCCGCGCGGGCAGGTGACGACGTCGGCGACGACGGACGACCCACCCGCCGAGCGCGACGGCCAGCAGGAGCAGCAGCGCCCCCGACGCGAGCAGGGTCTCGGTGTCGACGCCGCCGGCGACGGTGCCGCCCACGGCGGTGCCGGTCGCGACGGGCAGCGTCAGGGCCGAGGCGCCGGAGATCCGGATGGAGCTCGGGGTGCGTGAGTTGGAGTAGGTCGCCTCGGTGCTGGTCAGCAGCACGCGCCACCTGGTGCCGGCCGGCATGTCGTAGGTCGCGCCGGGCAGCGAGATCGTCACCGGCGTCGGCCGGCCCGGCGTCACCGCGAGCCGCACCGGCGCGACGAGCGGGTTGGTCAGCGTCACCGAGCCCCCGGTGACCCGCCACACCGACGCGAAGAGCGTGACGTCGGGGCTGTCGGACGTGACGGTGAGCCGCATCGTGGGAGAGCCGACGACCGTGGCCGCCTCGGTGGACGGCTGGGTGTCGAGCGCGGTCGACTGACCGGGCAGCGCCGCGATCTGGTAGGTCGACAGGCTGATCCCGAGGGCGGCGAGGCCCGGCACCGCGATGAGCGAGGCCGGCTGACCGCCCGGCGGGTGCAGCAGCGCGCCGGAGGTCGTCGCCAGCGGCAGCTCGCGGGTCTGCAGCGGCGCTCCCGACAGGCCGGGGTATGCCGTCAGCGTGTGCAGCGTGGTCGGCTGACCCGGGCGACCGGCAGGGGTGCCGTACGTGAAGGCTGCTGTGGGCAGGGCGGACTCGCTCCTGCTCGCCGACGGCTTGTCGCGCACGTAGTGGTCGAGCCACGTGTAGGAGGCGTCGAGCTCCTCGATCTCGTGGGTGCTGGCGGCGTCGTGGCCGCCGTCGCTCCACCGGACGGCATACGGGGTGCGCCTGGCCGCGAGGGCCGAGGCGTTGGCGTCGGCCTGGTCTAGCCCGAAGAGCGAGTCACCGACGCCCTGGACGAGGAAGGTCGGGGCGGTCACGGCGTTCATCGTCGGCTTGGGGCTGTGCGCCCGGAGGATCGCGGTCAGCTGCGGTGAGGCGGCGCCGGACTCCGACGCCTGGACGAACAGGCGACAGATGGTCGGGTCGAAGCGGCCGCAACGGGCCGCGCCGGCGGCGGCTGCGGACTGGCCCGCGGCGCCCTGACCGCCACCCGCCTGGGACGCGGCCCCGCGGCCGCTGCCGCGCAGGGCGGAGAGGAAGAAGTTCGTCGCCCAGACCTGCTTGAAGGGTCCGGCGACGTCGATCGGGGAGCGGCCGGCCGCCGTGGTCGCCGGCTGCGTGACGGCGGCCTGGGGAAAGAAGGCGTCGGCGAGGTCGTTCCACGTGATCGCCGAGACGACGCCGTCGACGCGACGGTCGGCGCCGGCCAGCATGAGCCCGAGCGCGCCGCCGTAGGAGGCACCCATGACACCGGCCCGGGGGTCACCCGGCGCGTCGAGCTCGACGTCTGACCGCTTGGCGGCGAGGTCGAGCAGCTTCTGGGCGTCGGCGATCTCGTAGGCCGGGTCGTTGAGGTGGATGCGGCCGCCCGACGCACCGTGGCCGCGGGCGCTCCAGGCGATGACGACGTAGCCGCGGTCGTGGAGGTCGGCCGCCTGGCTCGTGACCGAGTCCTTGGTGCCGCCGAAGCCGTGGGCGAGCAGCACGACCGGGTGCCGGCCGCTCGACTGGGGCCAGATCGACACGTCGAGGCTGACGGGAGTGCCGTCGGGCTCCGGGCCGACGGGCACCATGCTCGCCTGGGGCGTCACCGGGTCGGCGGCCGGCAGGGCCGCCGGCTGCTGGGCTGCGGGCTGCTGGGCGGTGGGCCGCTGGGCGGCGAGCGCCGAGGGCGACGGGGCGACCGTCAGCGCCAGGCTCGACCCGACGACGAGCGCGGCGAGGAAGGAGGCCCGGACCGACATGCCCACATCACACCACGGGGTCGGCGCCGGACCGTCACCGCGTGTCCAGCCTCAGTCGCGCGGGAGCCGCTTCTCCAGGAGGTAGGCCACGGCGATGCAGACGACGAGCAGCATGCCCGGGGGCAGGTAGCGCGCTGCCCCCTCGAGCCTCAGCCACTCGTAGGGCGCCACGGTGAAGTCGAAGAGCGACAGGTCGAGCAGGTAGCGCACGATCGGCAGCACGCCGAAGAGGAGGCCGACGACGCCGACGAGGTTGATGACGAAGCGGGTGCGGGCTCCGGTGTCGTCCGGCTGGGGCCGCTGGGGCTGGGCCACGGTCACTCCTGCCCGTCGACGAGGTGCTGCTGCCCGAAGAGCCGGGCCGTCTCGCGAGCCGTCGGGGAGCCCGCGTCGAGGTCGGCGCCGGCAGCGACCAGGGCGCGGACGACCTCGTCCTCGCCCTTGAACATCGCCCCCGCGACGGGCGACTGGTCGCGGTCGTTGCGGCGGTCGACGTCGGCGCCGCGGGCCACGAGCGTCGAGACCGTGTCGAGGTGGCCGTGGTAGGCGGCGAGCATGAGCAGCGTGTTGCCGGCCGGGTCCGGCAGGTCGACGGGGTAGCCGTGGTCGAGGAACTCCACGAGGTCGGCGGTGCGCCCGTCACGGGCCAGGTCCATGGCGACCGCGACGATCTGCTCCTGCTCCTGCTGCCGCGTGCTCGGCGGTGACTCGCTCATGGTTCCAACCTACGGGTCGTCGGCCTCGCTGCCGGAGGGCCGGCGGGAACAGGCCGGCGGCCGGGCCGTGTTAGATACGTCCATGGCCACCACCACTCTCGGAGACACCACCGTCCACACCATCGGCGAGCTGCCGGCCGTGGGCTCCCCCGCCCCGGCATACACGCTGACCGGCACCAACCTGCGCGACGACGTGACGCTGCCCGAGGGCAAGCGCGTGGTCCTCAACATCTTCCCCAGCGTCGACACCGGCGTCTGCGCCTCGAGCGTGCGCCGCTTCAACGAGCTCGCTGCCGGTCTCGACAACGCGACCGTCGTCTGCGTGTCGGCCGACCTGCCGTTCGCCCTGAACCGCTTCTGCGGCGCCGAGGGCATCGAGAACGTCGTGGCGGCGTCGTCGTTCCGGTCCGGCTTCGGCTACGACTACGGCGTACGCATGGAGGACGGCGGCTTCGCCGGGCTGCTGGCCCGCGCCGTCGTCGTCGTCGGCACCGACGGCACCGTCATGCACACCGAGCTCGTCCCGGCCATCGGCCAGGAGCCCGACTACGACGCCGCGATCGCCGCACTGGCCTGACCGACGCCCTCGTCCGTGGCGTCCGAGCGGGGGCGGCCGCCACGGACGAAGCCCCGGACGCCGCGCACGAGGAGCGGCGCGCAGCCGGCGAGCAGCATCCAGGCCGCGATGCCCGTCATGAGGTCGGCCGTGGGAACGCGCTCGCTCAACGGGCCGGCGAGGACGTTGCCGACCGGCAGCGCGAGGAACGAGATGAGCACGTCCCACGAGGCCACCCGGGCCAGCCGGTCACGGGGCACGCCCTGCTGGACGGCGGTCTGCCAGCCGACGTCGAAGTAGAGCAGCCCCGCTTGGGCGACGAGACCCAGGGCCATGACGGCCCAGAGCCCGCCGGGCCACGCGAAGGCCAGGGGGAAGAGCGGGAAGAGGGCGAGCGAGACGAACGCCCACAGCAGCATCCGACGTGGCTGCACCCGCATGGCGATCAGGCCTCCGACGAGACCGCCGACGCCGAGCGAGGCGGTGACGAGGCCGAGCGCATGGGCGCCGCCGAGGTCACGCACGACCGTCACCTCGACGAGGACGATGAACGCGCCGCTGGCGACGTGGAACAGCGCCGCTGACACCAGGCCCGTCCAGAGCCAGTCGCGGCTGCGGATCTCGGCCAGACCCTCCCGGACCTCGGCGACCATCGGGCGGCGGCTCGCCCCGGGCGCCGACCGGGCCTGCAGCCGGGCGACGCAGACCGCCGACCACGCGAAGGTCAGGGCGTTGACGGCGAAGCCCGGCACGGAGCCGAACGCGGCGACGACGACTCCAGCCAGGACCGGTCCCGCCATCTGCGCGCTCGACTGGAGGAAGCTGATCGCGGCGTTGGCCGACTGAAGACCCTCCTCCGGCACGATGAGCGGCCGGAGCGACACGAACGCGGGGAAGAAGAAGGCCCCGGCACCGGCTGCTACCGCGGCGAGGCCGGCGAGGACCGCCACGGGCGGGTCACCGACGACCGCGAAGGCGACTGCCGTCGCACCGACGGAGGTCGCCCGGACGAGGTCGGCGACGACCATGATGCGGTGCGGCGTGACCCGGTCGGCCCAGACGCCACCGACGAGGCTGCACAGCAGGCGGGCGACGACGCCGCTCGCGAGGATCACGCCGAGCTCTCCCGCTCCCCCGCCCGAGAGGACCACGGCCACCGAGAGGGCGACCGGGTTGAAGGCGTCGCCGACCCACGAGAGCCCCTGCCCGACCAGCAGGAGCCGGACGTCACGGATGCCCACGAGCGCACGGAAGGTCATGCGTCGAGATTAGTTAGACGTCTGACTATCTGTCAACGAATAGTCAGAGGCAGGACTCAAGGCACCCCAACCTCTGCGAGACTGGACCCATGGCGAGAGCGCGGCAGGACTCGGTCGACCGGCACGTCGCGCGCTGGAGCGGCCTCCTCGAGGACATGGACCCCGAGGTCGAGGGAGCCGTGACCCGCATGCAGGCGATCACCAAGCGGCTCAAGGCCGGCGACCACGCCAGCTATGCGGGCACCGACGACACGATCGAGGACTACCACACGCTCCACGCCCTGATGATCCAGCCGTATCCCGAGGAGGCGACCCCGGCGCAGCTCGCCGACGCGTGCGGCGTCACCCGGGCGGCGATGACGTCCCGCCTGGACCGGCTCGTCCAGCGTGGCCACGCCACCCGTGAGGTCGATCCGGTGGACCGTCGTCGCATCCTCATCCGCCCCACCAGCTCCGGAAGAGCCATGTGGGAGAAGGGGATCGAGGCAGGGATGGCGCGTGAGCAGGCAGCCTTCTCGAGTCTCACAGCCAAGGAGCTCGTGACGCTCAACGGCCTGCTGCGCAAGGTCGTGCTGCACCTCGAGGGTGACGACTGAGCGACCGACCGGCTCAGGGCGTGTCTTCGTCGACCCAGTCGAGGGTGCGCTGCACGGCCTTCTTCCACGTGCGGAAGAGTCGCTCGCGCTCCTTCTCGTCGAGCTGCGGCGACCAGCGACGGTCCTCGCCCCAGTTCTCCCGGATCTCGTCGGTGCTGCGCCAGTAGCCCACGGCCAGCCCCGCGGCATACGCGGCTCCCAGGGCGGTGGTCTCGGCCACGACGGGACGCACGACGTCGACCCCGAGCAGGTCGGCCTGGAACTGCATCAGGGTCTCGTTGACCACCATGCCGCCGTCGACCCGGAGCTCCGTGAGCGGCACCCCCGAGTCGGCGTTCATCGCCTCGAGCACCTCACGCGTCTGGAAGGCCGTGGCCTCCAAGGCCGCTCGCGCGATGTGACCCTTGTTGACGAAGCGCGTCAGCCCGACCAGCGCGCCACGCGCGTCCGGGCGCCAGTGCGGCGCGAACAGCCCGGAGAAGGCCGGGACGAAGTAGGCGCCCCCGTTGTCCTCCACCGAGGCCGCCAGCGTCTCGACCTCCTTGGCGTCCGTGATGAGCCCGAGGTTGTCGCGCAGCCACTGCACGAGCGAGCCCGTCACCGCGATCGAGCCCTCGAGGGCGTAGACCGGCTTGGCGTCACCGAGCTGGTAGCAGACCGTCGTCAGCAGCCCGTGCGTCGAGGCGACGATCTCCTCGCCGGTGTTGAGCAGCATGAAGTTGCCCGTGCCGTAGGTGTTCTTGGCCGTGCCGACATCGAGGCAGGCCTGCCCGAAGGTCGCCGCCTGCTGGTCGCCGAGGATGCCGGCCACCGGCACGTCGATGAGGATGCCGGGCTTGCACGTGCCGTAGACCTCGGACGACGACCGGATCTCGGGGAGCATCGCGAGCGGGACGCCGACCGCCTCGGCAGCCGCGGCGTCCCACTGCAGCGTCCGCAGGTCCATCAGCAGGGTCCGGGAGGCGTTGGTGACGTCGGTGACGTGGATGCCGCCGTCGTCCGCCCCGCCCGTGAGGTTCCACAGCAGCCACGTGTCGATCGTGCCGAAGAGCAGCTCCCCCGCCTCGGCCCGCGCCCGGGCGCCGTCGACGTGGTCGAGGATCCAGCGCGCCTTCGGCCCGGCGAAGTAGGTCGCGAGCGGCAGCCCGGTCACTGCCTTGAAGCGGTCGGTCCCGCCGTCACGCGCCAGCTCGTCGCAGATCGCCTGGGTGCGGGTGTCCTGCCAGACGATGGCGTTGTGGATCGGCCGGCCCGTCGCGCGGTCCCACACGACGGTCGTCTCGCGCTGGTTGGTGATGCCGACAGCGGCGACGTGGGTGGCGTTGAGGTTGGCCTTGCCGAGGGCGCCGCCGACGACGAGGCGGGTGTTCTCCCAGATCTCCATGGCGTCGTGCTCGACCCAGCCGGCGCGCGGGAAGATCTGGCGATGCTCCTGCTGGTCGACGGCCACGACACGGCCCCTGCGGTCGAAGACCATGGCCCGGGTGCTCGTGGTGCCCTGGTCGATCGAGACGACATGGCTTCGCTGCTCCGTCGGCATGAGCAGACCGTACCGTCGCGGCCGTCGGCCGTCACGGGGTCGCGCGGGCCGTGCCGAGCGTGGTCGCGCCGGTGACTAGCCTTGCGCGGTGACCATCGAAGGGCTGAAGGCAGAGCTGGCCTCGAGGCGTGGGTTCGCCGCCCGGGTCGTGCCGCCGCGAGGGCTGCGCAACTTCGGCGGGGGCATCCTCTTCGTGCTCGTGCTCGTCGCCGTGGCGGTGCTCTTCCAGCGGGACCGGGCCACCATGTGGCCGGGCCTCGTCGCCTGGGCGCTGGTCGGTCTGGCCCTCATCGCGGTGGGACTGCTCCACGAGCGGGTGCGCCTGCGATGGATCCACGCCGCCTACCTCGAGCGGGGCTGGGTCACCGCGCAGGTGCCCAGCGGTCTCGTCCGCGAGTCCGGCGACTCCACGAGCTGGCTGCGGCGCGACACCGCGATCACCTCCGGGGAGCCGGACGAGCACGTCGACACCGTCGTGCTCGTCGGCGCCCCCGGAGTCACGCCCGAGAGCCTCCGGAGCGCCGCGGCGACGGTCCGCGAGCGGCTCGTGCCCCTGTCGAAGGACGACGAGCGGGAGCTGGGCCACCGGCTCCAGACGACCGTGCTCTACCGCGACGAGGACGCCGCACGACTCCTCCCGGTCCCCCGGGACATCCGCCTGACCATGCAGACGGGGAGCTCGGACTTCGTCGTGGCGGTCGCGCCCCGGGAAGGGTCCCGGCGGCGGCGCACCCGGTACTACGGCATACGGGGTGCGGGCGCCGCTCGATAGAGTGGCCTCCTCGGCAGCGACGTGAAGGGAAACCGATGACGAGCGCAGTGCGGCTGGACACGGAGTACCGGGCGCAGGCGTGGAAGCGCCTCGCCGCCAAGCACTTCGACGTGCTCGTCATCGGAGGCGGGGTGACCGGCGGCGGTGTCGCGCTCGACGCGGCGACCCGGGGCCTGTCGACGGCCCTCGTCGAGCAGCGCGACTTCGGCTCGGGCACGTCGTCGCGGTCGTCCAAGCTCTTCCACGGCGGCCTGCGCTACCTCGAGCAGATGAACTTCGACCTCGTGCGCGAGGCGCTCAAGGAGCGCGAGCTCATGCTGAGCCGCATCGCCCCGCACCTCGTCAAGCCGGTCTCCTTCCTCTACCCGCTGACCAACCGCGGCTGGGAGCGCCCCTACGTCACCGCCGGCCTGACGCTCTACGACTCGATGGGCGGCGCCCGCTCCGTCCCGCGGCACAAGCAGCTGACCCGCACCGGCGCCCTCAAGCTCGCCCCGGCCCTGCGGCGCGACGCCCTCACCGGCGGCCTGCTCTACTACGACGCCCAGGCCGACGACGCACGGCACACGCTGACCACGGTGCGCACCGCCGCGGCCTACGGCGCCACCGTCGTGGCCTCGGCACGTGTCGTGGACCTGCTCCGTGCCGGCGAGCGCGTGGTGGGCGCGGTCGTCGAGGACGTCGAGACCGGCGAGCGCACCGAGGTGCGCGCGTCCGCCGTCATCAACTGCACCGGCGTGTGGACCGACGACATCCAGACGATGGCCGGCGGCCGCGGACGCTTCCACGTGCGCGCGTCCAAGGGCGTGCACATCGTCGTCGCCCGCGACCGCATCAACTCCGAGACCGGCCTCATCCTGCGCACCGAGAAGTCCGTGCTCTTCGTCATCCCGTGGGGCACGCACTGGATCGTCGGCACGACCGACACCGACTGGGAGCTCGACCTCGCGCACCCGGCGGCGACCCGCGCCGACATCGACTACATCCTCGAGCACATCAACACCGTGCTCAAGGTGCCGCTGACACACGACGACATCCAGGGCGTCTACGCCGGCCTGCGCCCGCTGCTCTCCGGCGAGAGCGAGGACACGAGCCAGCTCTCGCGCGAGCACGCCGTGGCGCGCCCGCAGCCGGGGCTCATCTCCATCGCGGGAGGCAAGTACACGACCTACCGGGTCATGGCGGCCGACGCCGTCGACGCCGCCCGCGAGGACGTCGGCGGCGACGTCTCCGACAGCGTCACCGAGTTCATCCCGCTCTCGGGTGCCGAGGGCTACGTCGCCCTCGTCAACCAGATCGACCGGCTCGCCCGCCACCAGGGGCTGCCCGTCTGGCGCATCACCCACCTGCTCGAGCGCTACGGCTCGCTCGTCCACGAGCTCTTCGCCCTCGCCGAGGACGACCGTTCCCTCTACGAGCCGCTGCCCGGCGCCGAGGAGTACCTCAAGGTCGAGGCGTTGTATGCCGCGACGCACGAGGGAGCGCTCCACCTGGACGACGTGCTCGCCCGCCGCACCCGCATCTCCATCGAGACGCCGAGCCGAGGGGTGGAGAGCGCCCGCGCCGTCGCCGAGATCGTCGCGCCTGTGCTGGGCTGGGACGCCGAGCGCCTCGAGGCCGAGGTCGCGGGCTACACCGCCCGCGTCGAGGCAGAGCTGGAGTCGCAGAAGGAGCTCGCCGACTCCGAGGCCAACGCCGAGCGCCTGAGCGCGCCCGACGCGCGACGCATCCCCGTGAGCCGCGCTCCCGAGGGCGCCTGAGCCTTGGCCCCCGCGCCTTCGCGCGAGGTGGCGCGGGGGCCAAGGCTCGACAACGAGCCCAACGACGACAGGGCTTCCTAGACTGACGGGATGAGGACCCGACGCGGCGTGCCCGCCATCGCAGCCGCGCTGACGGCGGTCGCACTGCTGGCTGCCGGGTGCGGCACGCCGAACCAGGCGGCCCAGGCGCGGCTCGACGGGCACTCGACCGGACACGCGGGCGACCACACGCCCGGGCCGACGTCGGCCGCGGGCTCCACGGGCGGCACCGCTCACGCGCCCACGCCGACGACTCCGGCCGCGCCCGTCGCCCTGCGCCGCGGTGAGACGATGCGCACCGTCACGTCACCGGTCGCCTACACGCCCAAGGCCCCGACGACCGGCACCGACGACTACCGCTGCTTCGTGCTCGACCCGAAGCTCGCCCGGGACTCGTTCGTCACCGGCTTCGACATCGCTCCGGGGCAGCCCGCCGAGGTGCACCACGTCATCCTCTTCCGGGTGCCCCCGTCGGCTGCCGCGTCCGCCCGCGCGAGGGATGCCCAGACCGGCGGCAACGGCTGGACCTGCTTCGGCGGCACCGGGCTCGGCTCGCGCGGCGCCAGCCTCGACGACGCACCGTGGGTGGGTGCCTGGGCCCCCGGGGGCCGCGAGAACGTCCTGCCTTCCGACGTCGGCATCCCCCTGCAGCGCGGCTCCCTGCTCATCATGCAGGTGCACTACAACCTCCGGCACGGCACGACACCCGACCGCACGTCGGTGAAGCTGCGCCTGTCGTCCTCGACCGAGCTGAAGCCGCTGGAGACCATGCTCTACCCGGCGCCCGTCGAGCTGCCCTGTCGCCCAGGCAAGTCCGGCCCGCTCTGCGACCGCTCCGCAGCCGTCGCCGACGTCACCGCACGCTTCGGGCCCATGTCGGCGCCGATCGTCAACGGCCTGCTGCTCGTGTGCAACGGCACGGTCATCCCGACGCCCGGGCCGACCCAGTCGTGCACCCGACGGGTCGACTCCGCCGCGACCATCCGGGCCGTCGCCGGCCACATGCACCTGCTGGGCTCGTCGCTGAAGATCGAGCTCGACCCCGGCACGGCCAAGGCGCGGACGCTGCTCGACATCAAGGTATGGGACTTCGACAACCAGGGCTCCGTGCCGATCCCGGCCACGCAGATCGGCCCGGGAGACTCCATCAAGGTCAGCTGCACCCACGACCAGGCGTGGCGCGACAAGCTGCCCGACCTCAAGGGCCTGCCCGAGCGCTACGTCGTGTGGGGCGAGGGGACGACCGACGAGATGTGCCTGGGGCTGCTCAGCGTCACCCGTCCCTGATGTGCAGAATGAGCCGGTGACATCACCGACCACTGACGTCCTCGTCGTCGGCGGCGCCGGCGTCGACACCATCGTGCGTGTCGAGGACCTGCCCGTGCCCTTCGCCGACTCGCACGTCGTCCCGCCGATCGACACCGTCGTGGGCCACACGGGCAGCGGAGTCGCGCTCGGCTGCCACCGGCTCGGCCTCGCCACCCGGTTCGTCGACGTCATCGGCGACGACCACGAGGGCCGCATGCTGCTCGACCGTTTCGAGGCGGAGGGACTGCCGTTCGACCACGTGGTCCACCCCAGCGGGACGCGGCGCGCGGTCAACCTCGTCGACGCGACCGGCCGGCGGATGTCGTTCTACGACCCGCGTCACCCCTACGACCTCGCGCCGGACCCCGCCCTGTGGCGCGGCCCGCTCGAGCAGGCACGCCATGTGCACGCCTCGATCATGCCGTGGACCGTGGGCGCGCTCGAGGACGCGACGACCGCCGGCGTCACCACCTCTACCGACCTGCACGACTGGGACGGGCACAACCCGCACCACCGCCCCTTCGCGTATGCCGCGGACCTCGTCTTCGTCTCCGGCTCCCGGCTCTCGGGGATCGAGGGCGAGGTCGTGGCCGACGTGATCGACCGTGGCCGCGCCCGGCTCGTGGTCGTCATGGACGGGGCGCGGGGCAGCCGGGTGACCGTGCGCGAGGGCGGCTCGTTCGCCGTGCCCGCGATCGACATCCCGGGCCGACCCGCCGTCGACTCGAACGGTGCCGGCGATGCCTACGTCTCGGCGTTCCTGCACTCCTGGCTTGCCGGCGGCGACGCCCGTGCCGCGGCGACGAACGGGGCTGTCGCCGGCGCCTGGGCGTGCGGCACCGCCGGCACGCACTCGAGCCTCATCGGGCCGGACGAGCTCGCTCGCCAGCTGGCCGCCCGGCCGTGACCGCCTGACGGATCCGGCACCCGGGTGCGTCACCAGCCGTGTCACCCAGGCGTGTCATGCAGCAGGGGCGTCATCCGGCGGGTGCGTCGCCCGACTGCTGCCCGGAGATGTTGACGAGCCAGCCCACCCCGAACTTGTCGTTGACCATGCCGAACTCGTCGCCCCACATCTGCTTCTCGAGCGGCATGGTCACGGTGCCGCCCTCGGCGAGGCCATCCCAGAAGCGGCGCAGCTCGTCGCCGTCGTCACCGCTGAGGCTCACCGTGATGCGCGAGCCGTCCTCGTAGGGCATCCCCTCCGGGGTGTCGGAGGCCATGATGGTGTAGCCGCTCGGGGTCTCGAGCTGCGCGTGCATGACGTTGTCGGCGCCCGGGCCGGGCTGGCCGAACTCGCCGAAGGTCGACACGGTGAGCTCGCCACCGAAAACCGACTGGTAGAACTCCATCGCCGCTCGGGCGCTGTCCTTGAAACCGATGTAGGGGTTGAGGCGGGACGCCATGGCTGTGCTCCTCTCGGTGGGGTGGGTCCCCACCACCGTAGGACCGCCTCCTGGCAGGCACAGGCGTTTCAGTACGAGCGGCGCGAGCGGGCCGCGCCGCGGTTGGAGCCCAGCGGCGCCTGGGGCCGGCCGTCGTCCGTGGGTCCCAGCCCGCCCTGGCAGCCCGGGCAGTAGAACATCGTGCGCTCGCGCGTGGGCTCGCCGATCATGGCGACCCGGACCGTCGTGCCGCAGCGACGACAGGGGCGTCCGCTGCGGGCGTGGACGTAGTGCGCCTCGTCGAGCCGGTAGCTGCCGGTGCCCGACTGGACCGCGTGCCGCCGGCCGTTGTCGATGAGGCGGTGGGCGCGGGCGACGACGCGCTCGACCGTGTCACGGCCGAGCTCGTCGGCCGGCGACCACGGGGGCACCTTCTCGAGGAAGAGCGCCTCGGCGCACCACATGGTCCCGATCCCGGCGAGGTTGCGCTGGTCGAGCAGCGCCTGTCCGACCGGCACGTGGCCGGCCGCGACGTTGTCGACCGCTCGCGCGAGGTCCCAGTCCGGACCGAGGACGTCGGGGCCGAGGTGCCCCACGACGTCGGACTCGCGCGCCGTCGGCACGAGGTCGAGCATGCCGAGCCGCAGCCCGAGGGCCGTCCAGTCCGGCGCGGCTAGGAGGGCGCGCAGCTGCGGGTTGCGTCGCCAGCGCGCGGCGAGCCCCGGAGTGGCCTCGACCCGCCACTGCCCCTCCATGCGCAGGTGCGAGTGCAGCGTCAGGCCACCCTCGACCCGGTGGAGCACGTGCTTGCCGCGACTCACGACCTCGAGCGTGGTCCGGCCGGTGAGGTCGGCGGTCGAGATCTCGGGCCAGCGCAGGTCGGACTCGATGATCTCGCGCCCGGCGAGCGCCTCGTTGAGGCGGGTGGCCGTGCGCCACACGGTGTCTCCCTCGGGCACGCCACCCTCCCTCGTCTCGGCTCCGTCGCTCTGGTTCGTACCCCGCGCGACGTCGGCGCCACTCAGCCTAGACACCGCGGAGGTCGCACCTTGGCGACGGTCGCACCGCCGCGACGGTCGCCCGCTCCATGGCAGCAGGGCCGTGTCCGAGCGGTCCTGCCCGCAGCCCAGAGAGATGCCGACCCCGCCACGACGCTCCTCGGCCGCGACGACGAGCCCGCCACCGACGCTCGACCGCAGACCGCGGCAGCGTCGCCGGCCTGACCCGTCGCGGCCGAGGTGCCCACCGACTCGTGGGCGACGGGCCATGCGGTGGGTCGTCAGCGGCGCAGGCGCAGGCCCCGCGGGGTCATGTGGAAGCCGGCGTTGGACAGCGCCTGCACGAGCGGGTGGTCCGAGCCGAGCACCGAGGCACCGTCGGCCTTCTCGACGGTGAGCCTGCCGAGGGCCCCCTCGCGGACGGCGAGCGCCAGGGCGTCTGCTGCGGCCTGGAGGGGCTCGGGGTCGTCGGACCAGCAGAGCATCGTCTTGCCGCCACGCTCGACGTAGAGCACCAGCTCGCCGTCGACGAGGACGACGAGGGCCCCTGCCTTGCGGCCGGGCTGGTGGCCCTTGCGCCGCGAGGACCTGGGGGCGGCCTCGTCGGCCTCGCTCTTGGCCGCCGGCTCGTCGGCGGCGGCATCGGTGAGACCTCGCTCGGGCCAGCCGATCGCGGCGCCGTAGGGGTTGGCGGGGTCGCTGGCGGCGAGCACGAGCGCCGGAGGACCGGTGCGCTCGCGACCACGCTGCCCGTCGCGCCCACCACCGCGCTGCCCATGGCGACCCGGCCCTCCGGGCCCGGCGGAGGAGGGCGCGAGCCACTCTTCGCCCTCGGCGGCGTCGACCCGTCCGCCTCCTCCGGACTCGTCTCCGCCGGGCAGGCGTGACATCGACCGCAGCCGGTCGACGGCGCCGGTCGACGCGAACTGCGAGGCTCCGAGGCCCTCGACGAAGTAGCCACGGCGGACCTTGCCGGCCTCCTCTGCGGCTGCCAGGACGCGGTAGACCGCGGCGAAGCCACCGGGCACGTCCTCCGTGACGACGGACCCGCGGGTCAGCACGCCGTAGCGGTCGAGGAGCAGCTCGGCGTTGGTGACGGCGCGCACCGTCGGGTCGGTCTCGGCGGGCGGGAGCGCGGTCCAGCGCCCGACCCCGGTCGAGGGACCGGACCCGACGGCCCGTCCGGCCGCGATCGCCTTGCCGGTGGCGGCCTCCTCGGCCGCCTCGACCTGGGCCGGGCTCGTGCCCGCGAGAGGGCCGCGCAGGGAGCCGAAGCGGCCCAGCGAACCGCGCCGGCCGGCATACCTCGTCGAGCGGGGACCGCTCGTGGTGCGCTTGTGCGCGGTGCGGCCGCCGGCGAGCAGCGCCCGCAGCGGCGCGATGGTGTCGTTGGTGATGCGGCCCGACCAGATCAGCGACCACAGGGCGTCGTTGAGCTCGCTGTCGCCGAGGCCGACCCGGGTGGAGAGGGCGCGGAAGAAGTAGGCGCCGCCGCCCTCGAGCGCGTCGAGCACGGCCTGCTCGTCGTCGGTCAGCTCCACGACCTCGGGCGGGGTCAGCGTCAGGTGCGCGGCGTCGGCGAGGTGCAGGCTGACCCAGCCGTCGTCGCCGGGCAGCGACCCGTGGCCGCGCCAGACCACCTCGCCCGAGCTCATGACCTCGTCGAGCAGAGCGGGGCGGTAGTCGGCGACGCGCGCGGGCAGGACGAGCGACTCGAGTGCGCTCGCCGGCACCTCGGCGCCGGTCAGCTGCTCGACGGCGCGGAGCAGGCCCTCGCGTCCGCGCAGCCCGCCTCCGACGCCCTGCCACTGCGGCAGGAAGCGCGCGAGGTCGGACTGGTCGACGGGCTCGACCTCGTGGCGCAGCGCGGCGAGCGAGCGCCGACGCAGCAGTCGCAGCACCTCGGCGTCGCAGAACTCGGGACCGTGGCCGCCGCCGTTCTCGGTGGGCAGCAGCTCGCCCTCGACGACGCGACCGGACGAAACGAGCCGGCGCAGGGCGTCGTGGACGACGGCCGGGCCGACGCCCCACCACGCGGCGACGGTCTGCACCGCGAACGGACCGTGGGTGCGGGCGAAGCGCGCGACGAGGTCGGCGAGCGGGTCGGGCACCGGGTCGAGGAAGGCCTGCGGCACCCCGACGGGCAACGAGGTGCCGAGCGCGTCGCGCAGCCGGGCGGCGTCCTCGATGGCGGCCCAACGGTCCTCGCCGCCGACGCGCACGGCGATGACCCGGCGGGCGGCCTCGAGCTCGGCCAGCGCGGCCTCGACGGCCGCCGGCTCGAAACCCTCGGCTGAGCGGGCCACGACGTCACGCACCGACAGTGGGCCGAGCACGCGCAGCAGGTCGGCGACGTCCTCGGCGTCGCGGGCACCGCGCTCGGGCGTCAGCCGCTGGAGCTCGGCCTCGGTGCGGGCCACGGCCTCGGGGTCGAGCAGGTCGCGCAGCGCGAGCGCCTCGCCCTGGCCGAGCAGCTCGGACAGCAGCGACGGGTCGAGCGCGAGGGCAGCCGCCCGTCGCTCGGCGAGCGGCGAGTCGCCCTCGTAGAGGTACTGCGCGACGTAGCCGAAGACGAGCGACTTGGCGAAGGGGCTCGGCTGGCTCGACTCGACGTCGACGACCTTGACGGCGCGCGAGCGGATGTCGCCCATCAGCTCGACGAGGCCCGGCACGTCGAAGACGTCCTGGACGCACTCGCGCACGGCCTCGAGGACGATCGGGAAAGAGGGGTACTGGCTGGCGACCTCGAGCAGCTGCGCGGCGCGCTGGCGCTGCTGCCAGAGCGGCTGGCGCTTGTCGGGCCGGCGGCGCGGCAGCAGCAGGGCCCGGGCCGCGCACTCCCTGAACCGCGCCGCGAACAGGGCGGATCCGCCGATCTCCTGCGTGACGAGCTCGCTCACCTCCTCGGGCTCGAGGGTGACGAGCTCGACGAGCTGCTGGCCGATGGCCGCGCCGTCCTCGAACTCGAGGTCGGGCAGCCGGAAGACGATGCCGTCGTCGCCGTGCATGGCCTGGACGTCGATGCCGAACCGCTCGCGCATGCGGGCCGCGACGCAGAGCGCCCACGGCGCGTGCACCTGGCCGCCGAAGGGCGAGAGCACCGCCACGCGCCAGTCACCGATCTCGTCGCGGAAGCGTTCGACGACGATGGTGCGGTCGTCGGGGACGTGCCGGGTCGCCTCCTTCTGCTCGGTGAGGTAGCCGATGAGGTTGTCGGCCGCCCACTCGTCGAGGCCGGCCGCGGTGACGCGCGCTCGGGCCCGCTCGGGGGTCAGGCCGACGATCTCGCGGACGAAGCCACCGAGGGCGCGGCCGAGCTCGGCGGGGCGCCCCTGCTGGTCGCCCTTCCAGAACGGCAGCTTGCCCGCCTGCCCCGGCGCCGGGGTGACGAGCACGCGGTCGTGGGTGATGTCCTCGATGCGCCACGTCGACGTGCCGAGGGTGAAGACGTCACCGACGCGCGACTCGTAGACCATCTCCTCGTCGAGCTCGCCGACCCGGCGGCCGGGCCCCTCGCCGGAGGCGAGGAACACGGCATACAACCCCCGGTCGGGGATGGTGCCGCCGCTCGTCACGGCGAGGCGCTGGGCACCGCGACGCCCGGAGAGCGTGTCGGTGACGCGGTCCCAGACGATGCGGGGGCGCAGCTCGGCGAACTCGTCGGACGGGTAGCGGCCCGCGAGCATGTCGAGGGTGGCCTCGAGGACCGACCGCGGCAGCGAGGCGAAGCTCGCCGACCGGTGCACGAGGGCCTCGACGTCGGCGACCGACCAGTCGTCCATGGCGCACATCGCGACGACCTGCTGCGCGAGCACGTCGACGGGGTTGGCGGGGATGCGGAGCGACTCGATCGCCCCGGCGCGCATGCGCTCGACGACGACCGCCGTCTGCACGAGGTCGCCGCGGAACTTGGGGAAGAGCACGCCCTGGCTGACCGCCCCGACCTGGTGGCCGGCGCGGCCGACGCGCTGGAGGCCGCTCGCGACCGACGGCGGGCTCTCGACCTGGATGACGAGGTCGACGGCGCCCATGTCGATGCCGAGCTCGAGGCTGCTCGTCGCGACGACGGCGGGCAGCCGCCCCGCCTTGAGGTCCTCCTCGATGGTGGCGCGGTGCTCCTTGCTGACCGAGCCGTGGTGGGCGCGGGCCAGCACCGCGGGGGCGCCCCGCGAGGCTCCAGCCTGGGCCATCACCTGCGCGGGCGGCTGGGTCGAGAGGGCCGCGAGGCTCGGGACCGGCAGGCCCTCCTCCTCGGCGAGCCGCTCCTCCCAGATCTCGTTGAGCCGCGAGGTCAGCCGCTCGGCGAGCCGACGCGAGTTGGCGAAGACGAGGGTCGAGCGGTGGTCGGCGATGAGATCGACGATGCGCTCCTCGACGTGCGGCCAGATGCTCGCCTGCGGCGCCTGCCCCGCGGCGGGCCCCGACAGGTCGGGCACCCCCGGCGAGATCTCCGCAGGCGAGCTGCCGAGCTCGCCCATGTCGGGCACGGGCACGACGACGTCGAGGTCCCACTGCTTGGTCGACTCGGGCTGCACGATCTCGACCGGGCGACCGCCGGCGAGGTAGCGCGCGACCTCCTCGACCGGGCGCACCGTCGCCGACAGCCCGACGCGCTGGGCGGGCTTGGGCAGCAGGGCGTCGAGCCGCTCGAGGCTGAGCGCGAGGTGCGCGCCGCGCTTGGTGCCGGCGACGGCGTGGACCTCGTCGAGGATGACGGTCTCGACGCCCTTGAGCGCCTCGCGCACCGACGAGGTGAGCATGAGGAAGAGCGACTCGGGCGTCGTGATGAGGATGTCGGTGGGCGTGCGGGCGAAGGCGCGGCGCTCGTTGGCCGGGGTGTCACCCGACCGGACGCTGACGGTGATGTCGGGCGGCGCCAGCTCGAGCCGGGCGGCGGCGTGGCCGATGCCGACGAGCGGGGCCCGGAGGTTGCGCTCGACGTCGACCGCGAGCGCCTTCATCGGCGAGATGTAGAGCACGCGGCACCGCTCGAGCCGCTCCTCGGGCACCGGCTCGCTCGCCATCCGGTCGATGGCCCACAAGAAGGCAGACAGCGTCTTGCCCGAGCCGGTGGGGGCGACGACGACGGTGTGGTGACCCGAGCTGATGGCGTCCCACGCGCCTGCCTGGGCGGTCGTGGGCGCGCTGAAGCTGCCCCGGAACCAGGCCGCCGTCGCCGGGGAGAAGCGATCGAGCACGTCGGACTGCTTGCCCTTTGCCATCGGGGCCAGCCTGCCACCCCGCACCGACATCACCCACCGGCGCCACCGGCGCGCCACCGGCGCCACCGGCGCGCCACCGGCGCCACCGGCGCGCCACCGGCGCCACCGGAGGGCGAGCCCTCGGTCCGCCTCGGTCCCGGCTCAGTCCCGGTCGTGGAAGACGAGCACCGGGCAGTGCGCGTGCTCCGAGCACGCCGAGCTGACGGAGCCCAGCAGGAGCCCCGCGAAGCCCCCGTGCCCGCGGCTGCCCACGACGAGCAGCGACGCCCCGCGACTCGCCTCGATGAGCGCCGTGCGCGCGGGTCCGTGCACGACGACCGGCTCGAGCCCCTCGGGACGGTCGCCGCCGAACACCTCGTCGAGCGTCTCCCTCAGCACGGTGTCGGCGTCGACGTCGGGGCGCCAGCTGACGTCCACCGGGGCGTTGAAGACCTGGGGGTACTCCCAGGCGGTGACGGCCTGGATCCGGCTCCCGTCGGCGGCGGACAGGCGGGCCGCCCAGCGCAGCGCCTGCTTCGAGGACTCGGACCCGTCGACCCCCACGACGATGCGTCCCGGCGCCGGGGCGTGGGTTACGTCCTGCTTCGTCTCGCCCTGCTGCGCCGTGCCCTCGGTCATCGTCCGCGTCCTCTCGTCTCCCTCCAGCGTCGTGGGCCGGGAGGCGACCGGGAAGGGCCGTTGGTCCCCTGCGCGCCACGGCATACGGGCTTGTATGCCGTGTGGGCTCAGCGCCTCACCTCGCGGTGCGAGCCGTCGACGCGGCGAGTCCACCCCCGCCGGTCGAGGTGCTCGAGCAGCGGGATGACGATCCGGCGCGTGCTGTCGAGGGCCTGCCGGGCGTCGCTCGTCGTGAACGGCTGCGGCAGCGCGGCCAGCTCGCGCATCGCGAGCGCCGGGGCGTTGGGCAGCAGGACCACGTCGCCGGGAAGGCGCAGGATCCGGCCGGTCCCCTCTGCGGCCGCCAGCTCACGCGGCCCGAGCCCGGCGGCGTCGAGCTCGTGCTGCTCCGGGGCCGTGAACGGGTGCTGCCGCAGGCGCTCCTCGATCCTGCTCAGACCGGCCTCGGCCGCGGTCGACAGGACGGCCGCGCGTCCCGGGAGTCCGACGCGACCGTCACGGACCTCGAGCCCGGCGGTCGCGGCGAGGTCCGTGACGAGCGCACGGTCGGGCACGCCGGCCGCGGCCCGCGCCGCCTCGAGGGCGAGCACCGGGTCGATCGGGGCGGAGTCGGCCCGCGCCTGGACCGCCGTGCGGAGCCGGACCGCCGCAGCGGCCCAGGCGTCGTCGTCGACGAGCCAGGCACCCCGTCTCGCGACGGTCGCGGCCGGTCGCGCGCCGGCCGGCACGACGATCCCGAGGGCCTCGGCCTCGGCCTGACGCATGCACCCGCGGCGTGCGACCTCCCGACCGAGGTCGGGCGCGCCCTCCAACGCTCGGACGACCTCGGCACGCCGGGCGGCCGAGCCGCGGCGTTCGAGCACCGGTGGGTCGGCGTCGACGACGACGGCACCCACGACCCGACGCGAGCCGGGGTCGCGCAGCAGGACGCGGTCGCCGGCGACGACGGGCAGCGCCGACGGCAGCGCGAGCCGGACGGCCCCCGGCCCGAGCGGGCGCACGCGGGCCTCGACGGCGAGCGTGCCGAGGTGGAGCATGACGTGCGACGGCAGCGCGTCGGGACCTGCAGCACCCGCGCCGAGGCCCTCGTCGCCGACGGTGCCGACGATCCGCGCGTCGAGCGTCGTCGTCACGCGCCAGGCCCGGGTGGTCAGCAGGACGTCGCCCCGCGCCACGTCGTCGACGCCGACCCCGCGCAGGTTGACCGCGACGCGCGCGACGGCCGTCACGTCGTCGCGGGCGCGACCGAGGCTCTGCAGGCCGCGGACGGCGACCGACTGCGACGTGCCGTCGGTGCGGTGCACGACGAGCTCGTCGCCGACGCGGACCGTCCCGGCGCCGAGCGTGCCCGTTACGACGGTGCCGCTGCCACGCACCGAGAACGAGCGGTCGACCCAGAGGCGCAGCCGGGCATCGGGATCGGGAGCAGGCAGGGAGGCGACGAGGTCGTCGAGGGCGGTGCGCAGGTCGTCGAGACCCTGACCGGTGCGCGCCGAGACGGCCAGCGCCACACTGCCGGCGAGGCTGGTGCGGGAGACGTGGTCGAGCGCCTCGGCCATGGCGGGTCCGGGGTCGGCGAGGTCGCTGCGCGTCACGACGACGAGCCCGCGCGAGATGCCCAGCGCGTCGACGGCCGCGAGGTGCTCGGCCGACTGGGGGCGCCATCCCTCGTCGGCGGCGACGACGAGCACGACCGCCGGGGCCGGCCCCAGCCCGGCGAGCATGTTGCCGATGAAGCGCTGGTGTCCGGGAACGTCGACGAACGCGACGTCGGCGCCCGACGCGAGGGACGTCCACGCATACCCGAGGTCGATCGTCATCCCCCGGCGACGCTCCTCGGCCCACCGGTCAGGCTCGATCCCGGTCAGGGCCCGCACCAGCGTGGACTTGCCGTGGTCGACGTGACCGGCCGTCGCGATGACGTGCACGGTCAGTCGCCGCTCGGCAGGTCGGCGCCGCGGGCCGCGAGGACGGCCCGCTCGACGTCGACGTCGCGCCCCGGGGGGACGCAGCGCAGGTCGACGAGGCAGCGGCCGCGCTCGACGCGGGCGACGACGCCGGGCTCGCCCTGCCTGAGTCGCTCGGCACACTCCTCCGGCAGCGCGACGGCCCAGCCGGGCAGCGGCAGCCCCGGGGCACCGCCACCGCCGACGCGTCCCTCGACCGCGACGACCTCGCCGCCCACCGCGGCGGCCAGGCGTTCGGTGCGGGCCCGCAACCGGTCGAGGTCCACGTGGAGGTAGTCGGTGACCGGCGGCACGGGTCCGCGCAGGGTCGCCTCCAGGGCCGCGAGGGTCAGCTTGTCGACGCGCAGCGCGCGGGCGAGCGGATGACGTCGCAGCCGCTCGACCGTGGCGCCCTCGCCGAGGACCAGACCGGCCTGCGGACCACCGAGCAGCTTGTCGCCGCTCGCCGTGACGACGGTGGCGCCGTCGGTGAGCGCCGTCGTCGCGTCAGGCTCGTCCGGGAGCACGGGGTCGGGACGCAGCAGCCCGCTGCCGATGTCGACGACGAGCGGCGCGCCGAGGCTCGCCAGCTCCCGGACCGACGCGGCGCTCGTGAAGCCCTCGACGCGGAAGTTGCTCGGGTGCACCTTGAGGATGCAGCCGGTGTCGGGGCCGAGCGCGTCGGCGTAGTCGGCGAGCCGGGTGCGGTTCGTCGTGCCCACCTCGCGCAGGCGAGCCCCGGTGGAGGCGATGAGGTCGGGCAGGCGGAAGCCGTCCCCGATCTCGACCATCTCGCCCCGGCTGACGAGGACCTCACGGCTGGCCGCCAGCGCCGTCGTGGCGAGCACGAGCGCCGCAGCGCCGTTGTTGACGACCAGCGCGTCCCCCGCCGCGGGCACGGCCGCGCGGAGCGCCTCGAGCGTCCCCCGCCCACGCCGGGCCCTGGCCCCCGTGGCGGTGTCGTACTCCACGTCGACGTATGCCGCCGCCGCCACGACCGCGTCGACGGCAGCGTCCGAGAGGGGCGCCCGCCCGATGTTGGTGTGCACGACGACACCCGTGGCGTTGAGCAACGGCCGGAGGGACGTGCTCCGCGCCGGCAGGGCCGCCCGCGCAGCGGTGACGACGTCATCCGGTGCGATCTCGCCGCTGCGGGCCCGCGACTGCGCCGAGCGCACCGCCGCCTTGACCGTCGCGACGCCGTGACGCGCCGCGGCGGCGACGAGGTCGGGGTGGGCCATCAGGACGTCGGTGCGAGGCACCGCCCGCCGCGGATCCGACTGCGCCACACCGAGGTCCTCTCTCACACGGGCTTGGCGGAGGTGGACGGGAATCGAACCCGCCAGGCCGAGATACTCGGCCTCACCGGTGTTGAAGACCGGGGGGACCACCAGGTGCCCAGACACCTCCACGGCCCACCGTACCCACCGCGCGCCCGCGGGTCGCAGGGGGCCCGAGGGGGCGGACGGCATAGGCCCGGGGTGGGTGGGGTAAGACTGCTGGCGTGGACACGGTGCGACTGACCCAGTACGCGCACGGCGGCGGCTGTGCGTGCAAGATCCCTCCCGGCGAGCTCGAGGAGATGGTGCGCGGCCTCACGGGGATCGCCGACGCCGATCTGCTCGTCGGCCTCGACGACGGCGACGACGCGGCGGCCGTCATGGTCGCCGACGGGCTCGCCGTGCTCGCGACGGCCGACTTCTTCACCCCGGTCGTCGACGACGCCTACGACTGGGGCCGCATCGCGGCCGCGAACGCGCTCTCCGACATCTATGCCATGGGCGGGCGTCCGGTGCTCGCCGTCAACCTGCTCGGCTGGCCTCGTGACGTCCTGCCGCCCGAGCTGGCCGCGGAGGTCCTGCGCGGGGGTCTCGACGTCGCCCGCCTCGCCGGCTGCCCGGTCGCCGGCGGCCACAGCATCGACGATCCCGAGCCGAAGTACGGCATGGCCGTGACCGGTGTCGCCGACCCGAACCGCCTGCTGCGCAACGACTCTGCCGCGGCTGGTCTGCCGCTCAGCCTGACCAAGCCACTGGGGGTCGGCATCCTCAACAACCGGCACAAGGCGACCGGCGAGGTCTTCCCCGAGGCCGTCGCGTCGATGGTCGCCCTCAACGACGTCGCGAGCCGGGACGCCGTCGCGCGCGACATCCGGGCCGCCACCGACGTCACGGGCTTCGGGCTGCTCGGGCACCTCTACAAGATGGCCCGCGCCTCGGGCGTCACCGCCGTCGTCGACGCGGCTGCGGTCCCCTACCTCGACGGGGCACGCGCGTCGCTGGCGGCCGGTTTCGTGCCCGGCGGCAGCCAGCGCAACCTCGACTGGGTCAGCCCGCACCTGGCCGCCACCGTCGACCACGACGAGCTGCTGCTGCTCGCCGACGCCCAGACGAGCGGTGGCCTGCTCGTCGCCGGCGAGGTGCCCGGTGGCACGGTCATCGGTGAGCTCGTCCCCCGGGGCGAGCACATCATGCAGGTGCGCTGACCGGCTCCCCCGGACCCACGGCATACGGCATACGGCATACGGCGACGGGACGGTCGGTCAGTGGCGACCCGCCGGCGCGGTGGGAGCTCCGGACGCCGACGACGTCCCGGTCCTGGGCGCCGGCTTCTTCGTGATGAGCGGCAGCGCCATGCCGACGAGCGCGATGATGCCGACGACGGTGAAGCCGAGCGTGTAGGCCTTCTGCTCGCCGATGAGCGAGGAGATGAGCAGGGGCCCGACGATGCCGCCGAGGCTCCAGCCGATGAGCATGAGGCCGTAGATGGCGCCGGCGTTGCGGACGCCGAAGAAGCGCCCCGCCGTCGAGGGCATCGTGCCGAACGCACCGCCGTAGCAGGTGTAGACGAGCGCGGCCAGCACGGCGAAGAGGATGGGCGACGCGACGTGCGGGATGAGCAGCAGGCACACGCCCTGGATGCCGAGGATGCCCATGAAAGCCGGCATCTTGCCGATGCGGTCCGAGAGCCAGCCCCAGAGGATGCGTCCGCCACCGTTGAAGAGGCCGAGCACGCCGACGAGGCTGGCGGCGGCCGCGGCGGAGTAGCCGGCGACGTCGCTCGCACTGCCGGCGGCGACCGAGATGAGCGAGATGCCGGCCGTCACGCTGAGCGTGAGGATGGCGGTGAGGAAGTACCACTGGCGGGTGCCGAGGGCCTCCGCGGCCGTGAAGTCGGCCTCGGGGGCGGCGTCCTTGGTGTGGGCCTCGACGGCGTGGTCGGCGTCCGCGGCCACCATGCCCGGCGGGACGTAGCCGGCCGGCGGGTTGCGGAAGAGGCTCGCGCCGATGACGACCGCGACGAGGTAGCCGATGCCGAGCGGCAGGAACGCCTTGGTGGGCACTGACGGGTCGGCCGCGATGAGGCGCTGGCCGAGGGGCGCCGTGATGACGGCGCCGAAGCCGAAGCCTGCCACCGCGATGCCGGTGATCAGGCCCGGCTTGTCCGGGAACCACTTCTGCAGCATGGCGATCGGGACGATGTAGGCCATGCCGAGCCCGAAGCCGCCGAGGATGCCGTAGCCGAGGATGAGCAGCCAGAACTGGTCCTTGCCGGCGAACGAGGCCAGGATGACGCCGAGGCTGTAGATGACGCCGCCGGTCAGGGCGACGGTGCGCGGACCGCGGCGGTCCTGGATGCGGCCGCCGATGTAGCTGCCGATGAAGATCATGCCGATGGCGACCTCGAACGGCACCGAGGCCTGCGCCTTGGACCACCCGAACGCGTCGTGGCTCTGGATCGCCTTGGCGAAGACGCTCCAGGCGTAGACGGCCCCGATGGCGAGCTGCACGAGCACCCCGGCCACGAGGATGAGCCACCGGTTGCCGCCCGGTGAGGCGGTGGTGTCGTTCCGAACCGCACTGGTGCTCATGAGGCTCCCCTTCTCGTCCTGGTGGTGCAGGTGGATTGGCGCGTCAGCGCGCCGTGGTGATGGAGTCGTCGACGACGCCGGCAGCCCGGCGCTTCTCCAGCCGCTCACGCTGCGGCTCGACGGTGTACTTCGGGTCGATCGCCGAGACCATGCCAGCCTCGAAGACGCCGAAGCGGGTGCACACGGAGGCCGCCATGAGTGCCGCCCCGCTCAGGGCCGCCGCGACGCGGTTGCCGCCGAGAGCGACGGCGCCGAGGGCGCCGCCGATCGTCAGGGCACGGCTCGCCTTGAGCAGGCGTCCGGCCTTGCCGGTCCGCAGCGGCTCCGAGAGGATCGGGCCGAGCTGGTCCTGCATGCGCTCGAAGGCCACCAGCTCGGCGAGCGCGCTGACGGCGGCGAGCTTGCGCGCCGGACCGTTCTCGCGGGACGGGACGGTGACGAGCGCGAGGCCGGAGGCCGCGAGGTTGGCGGAGCTGACGAAGACGAAGGGCAGCTCGCGGTAGGACTCGTGCCACGTCGGGGTGGCGGTGTCGGCGAGCAGCACCGCGGTGTAGGCGGCGAGTGGGGGCGCGAAGAACGCCGAGCCCACGGTGGCCGGGCCGTCGGCGAGCTCCAGCGCCTTGGACAGGAGGGCGACGGCGCCGGAACCGTTGGCGCGAGAACGTCGCTCGAGCATCGGGCGGCCGAGCTCGATCGCGAGCGCCGCGCCCGTGAAGCTGCCGAAGGCGGTGAGGATCCACGAGCCGACCGACATGGGCGAGGTGAGCTTGACGGTGCGCATCATGTTGAGGGCACGGCTCGGCTTGCCGAGGTCCTTGGCGAGCGCCGCTCCACCGAGGGCCGCCCCGGCCACGGCACCGATGCGTCCGGCGCGCTGCAGCGCGGGGAAGCCGCGGGCCCTGCCGCCGGCGCCGAGCAGCGCAGAGCCGCCCGCGATACCGCCGAGGAAGAGGTATGCCGCGACCTCCTTCTCCCAGGGCGCGGGCTTGACGATGTGGCGCCCGTAGTAGCTGTCGAAGCTGACGTCGGGGACCATGAGCGACTCGTCGCGGCGTCGGCGCCCGGCGTCCTGACCACCGCCCGGACCGTCGGGTCCGGACTCGTCACGCCGGCGCTTCCGGCGCTCCGGCGGGCGGTCTGCGTCGAAGGGGTTGGTCGTCACTTTCGCCTCCCGACGAAGGAGGCTGCCGCCATGGCGAGCATGGTCAGCCCCGCGTAGCCGGCCTTGCGGAACATGTCGGGCAGGTCGGCCGTGGTGACGCGCGGGTCCGGCGGCAGGCCGTAGACCTCGGGCTCGTCGAGGAGCAGGAAGGTCGAGCCCGTGCCACCGACCCCGTCGTTGTCGTCGACGCCGTAGAGGCGCGCCTCGCTGTAGCCGAGCTCGTGCAGCTGCGCGACACGGGCGCGGGCCGTGGCCCGCATCTCGTCGAGGTCGCCGAACTTGATCGACGTCGTGGGGCAGGCCTGGGCGCACGCCGGGGTCTGGCCGGCGCCGAGCCGGTCGTAGCAGAGGGTGCACTTCTGGGCGATGCCGACGTTCTTGACCTCGCCGTTGGTCTCGGCGTGCGACGGCGGGTTCTGGTGCGAGCCACCGCCCGCGTTTCCCGCCGACCCGCTGCTCCCGGACCCCTTGATGCTGATGCCGTGGGACTGCGGGCCCTTCTCGTGGCCCTCGTTGCCGCTCCGGCGCTCGATGACGCCGAAGGGACAGGCGGCGACGCAGTAGCCGCAGCCGTTGCACACGTCGTCCTGCACGACGACGGTGCCGAACTCGGTGCGGAAGAGGGCACCGGTGGGGCACACGTCGAGGCAGGCCGCGTGCGTGCAGTGCTTGCAGACGTCGGAGGCCATGAGCCAGCGCACGTCCGGCACCGGGGTGTCCGTGAGCGTGTCCGTGAGCGTCGCGGTCGCCGTGCCCCCGCCACCCGCGAGGGCGGGCTCCTCACCCGAGCGCACCGACGGCATACCGAGGGAGACGAGCTTGCGTCCGGACTCGCGGGCCTGCTCGATGCGGTCGCTCGTCTGCTCGACGAAGGCGACGTGGCGCCACGTGCTGGCGCCGAGGGCGCCGGTGTTGTCGTAGGACTGGCTCAGCAGGTCGAGGCCGTCCTCGGGGATGCCGTTCCACTCCTTGCAGGCCACCTCGCACGCCTTGCAGCCGATGCAGATCGAGGTGTCGGTGAAGAAGCCCTTGCGTGGC
The DNA here is from genome assembly GCF_039532035.1 of Terrabacter carboxydivorans. Taxonomy (NCBI): domain Bacteria; kingdom Bacillati; phylum Actinomycetota; class Actinomycetes; order Micrococcales; family Intrasporangiaceae; genus Terrabacter; species Terrabacter carboxydivorans. Next base: position 44,370 of record NZ_BAAARE010000025.1, read on the forward strand.
TCGTGCGTCTCCCACGCGGCGTCGGCCGCCGGGTCGGTGGGGCCGGAGAGCTGGTTGCGCCAGAAGCCCATCGTCAGCCTCCTCTCGTGTCGGGGGTGGACTCCGGGTGCCCGGTGCGCAGCTCGTTGCTCGTCATGACGGTGCTGCCGGCGCGCGACTGGTACTCGGCGACGAGGCGCAGCAGCTCCTCGCCCGCCGGGCGGCGACCGGGAGTGATGTCGCAGGAGCCGGCCTTGCTCTCCTGGATCTGCACGTTCGGGTCGAGCGCGACACCGAGCAGGTCGTTGGCGGCGTCGCCGCTCACGATCGCGTTGCTGCCGACGCCCCAGTGGTAGGGCAGCCCGATCTGGTGGATCGTGCGGCCCCGGATCACCAGCGGCGTCATGCGCTCGGTCACCATGACGCGGGCCTCGATGGCGGCTCGTGCCGACACGATGGTCGCCCAACCGCCGTTCTCGAGGCCCCGCTCGGCCGCCAGCTCCGGCGAGACCTCGCAGAAGAACTCCGGCTGGAGCTCGGACAGGTAGGGCAGCCACCGGCTCATGCCGCCGGCCGTGTGGTGCTCGGTCAGCCGGTAGGTCGTGAAGACGTACGGGTAGACGTCGGCACCCGGCGCGTTGCCGGACGGGCTCCACAGGTTGTCCTTGCGCGGGAACACCTTGCGCGCCGGGTTGGACTGCTGGGTGTAGAGCGGGTTGCTGACCGGGGACTCCTGCGGCTCGTAGTGGGTCGGCAGCGGCCCGTCGAGCATGCCCTTGGGGGCAAAGAGCCACCCCTTGCCGTCGGCCTGCATGACGAACGGGTCGTCACCGGCGAGACCGGCCGGGCCGCCCGTCCCGGGCTCGGGTCGGTAGGACGGTGCCTTGTCGGGCACGAAGTCCGGCACGTCGTGACCGGTCCACTTCCCGGCCTCGGCGTCCCACCAGACGTAGCGCTTGCGCTCGCTCCACGGGTTGCCCTCGGGGTCGGCCGAGGCACGGTTGTAGAGGATGCGGCGGTTCGCCGGCCACGCCCAGCCCCAGTCGAGGGCCGTGAGGTCCTGCTCGCGGCCCGGCTTGCGGTCGGCCGCGTGGTTCTTGCCGTCGGCGTAGACGCCGGTGTAGATCCAGCAGCCGCCGTCGGTGGAGCCGTCGGCCTTCATCTCGGTGTAGGCCGAGAGCGGCTGACCCGCCTTGTCACCGGTCAGGTGGCGGCCGTTGATCTCGGCGAGCACCGCCTCGGCGTCGGGGTCGCCGTGCTCGTCGGTGGGGTAGTCCCACGTCAGGTCGAGCAGCGGGCGGTCCCGCTCGTCGGTGGAGTCGGCGAGCAGCTCGCGCACCCGACGCCCGAGCTCGTAGAAGAACTGCAGCTCGCTCTGGCAGTCGCCCTCGGGCTGGACCGCCTGGTGGTGCCACTGGAGCATCCGCTGGGTCTGGGTGAACGACCCGCTCTTCTCGGTGTGCGCGGCCGCGGGCAGGAAGAAGACCTCGGTCTCGATGTCCTCCGTCTTCAGCTCGCCGGACGCGATCTCGGGGCCGTCCTTCCAGAAGGTCGCGGACTCGATCATGTTGAAGTCGCGCACGACGAGCCACTTGAGGTGCGACATGGCCTGGCGCTGCATGCGGCCGTGCGCCGAGCCGACGGCGGGGTTCTGGCCGAGCAGGAAGTAGCCCTCGACCTGGTCGTCGAGCATTGCCATCGTCGTCTGATAGGTGCCGTGCGCGCCGGTCAGCCTCGGCAGGTAGTCGAAGCACCAGTCGTTCTCGGCGGTCGCGGCCTTGCCCCACCACGCCTTGAGCAGGCTCACGGCATACGTGTCGGCGTTGGCCCAGAAGCCCTTCTGCTCCTTGTTGCCGATCGCCCCGAGGTAGTCGTCCCACGTGTCGTGCAGGCCCGCGACGGGCATCGCGAGGTAGCCCGGGAGGATGTTGTAGAGCGTCGGGATGTCGGTCGAGCCCTGGATGCTCGCGTGTCCGCGCAGCGCCATGATGCCGCCGCCCGGGCGGCCCATGTTGCCGAGCAGCAGCTGCACGATGGCGGCGGTGCGGATGAACTGCGCACCGAGCGTGTGCTGGGTCCAGCCCACGGCATACACGAAGGCCGTCGTGCGCTCCCGGCCACTGTTCTCGGTGACGGAGCGCGCGAGGTAGTCGAAGTCCTCGACGCTTATGCCGCACGTGTCGGCCACCATCTCCGGGGTGTAGCGGGCGTAGTGCCGCTTCAGGATCTGGAAGACCGTGTTGGGGTCCTGCAGCGTCTCGTCCCGCAGCACCCGGGCGTGCTCGAGCGCCGGACCACCGGAGCCGTGCTGGTCACCGGCGGACCGCTCGGACTGGGTGTGGCCGTGCTCGTGGACGGCCGCGGGACCCCCGATGGTGCCGGGCGTCTCGTCGTCCTCGCCGTCGCTGCTGGCGTAGGCCCACGTCTCCTGGGAGTAGTTGCCCTTCTCGTCGTCGTAGCCCGAGAAGAGGCCGTCGAGGTCCTCGGTGTCCTGGAACTTGTCGCTGACGATCGTGGCCGCGTTGGTGTACGCCACGACGTAGTCCTTGAAGTACAGGTCGTTGTCGAGGATGAACTTGATGAGGGCGCCGAGCAGCACGACGTCGCTGCCGGCGCGGATCGGGATGTGCTTGTCGGCGGTGGCCGACGTGCGCGTGAACCGCGGGTCGACGTGGATGACCCGGGCGCCCTTCAGCCGCGCCTCCGTCACCCACTGGTAGGCGACCGGATGGCACTCGGCCATGTTCGATCCCTGGATGACGATGCAGTCGGCGTTGGACAGGTCCTGCACGTACTGCGTGGCGCCGCCGCGCCCGAACGAGGACCCCAGACTGGGGACCGTGGAGCTGTGTCAAATACGCGCTTGGTTCTCGATCTGGATGGCGCCTGCGGCGGTGAACAGCTTCTTGATGAGGTAGTTCTCCTCGTTGTCGAGCGTCGCTCCGCCCAACGAGGCGATCCCCATGGTGCGCCGCAGCGGGCGCCCGTGCTCGTCGTGGTCCTGCCAGGTGCGGCGCCGCGACTCGACGAACCGCTGCGCGACCATCTCGACGGCGGTCGACAGCTCGATCGACTCCCAGTCGGTGCCGCCGGGTCGGCGGTAGAGCGCCTTGCGCTGGCGCCCGGGGTTGTTGACGAGCTGCTCGCTCGCGGATCCCTTGGGGCACAGACGGCCTCGCGACACCGGCGAGTCCGGGTCTCCCTCGATCTGGACGACGCGGCCGTCCTTGACGAAGACGCGCTGACCGCAGCCGACGGCGCAGTACGGGCACACGCTCTGGACGACCTTGTCGGCCGTCGCGGTGCGGGGCGTCAGCTCACGCGTGTGGGCGGAGGTGACGGCCGGACCGCGACCGAGGAAGTCGCCGGAGCGCACCTGCCGGACGACCGGCCAGGACAAGAACGTCTTCTTGGGATCCACCGCTGCACCTCTCTGGACTGGGCGACGGGACCATGACAGCACGACTGTCTGGGAGACGCCATAGGAGCATTACCCACTCGGGCGTCGCCACTCACAGTCGCTCTCCCCCGCTGGCTAGACTCGACCGCAGATGACGAGCGAGCCGGAACCCACAGCCGACCGCGGACCCGGCGGTCGCCCGCGCGGCGCCAGGGCCGTGACCCGGGGCCTGGTCGCGCTGGGCCCGCACCGGGGCGCCCATCGCGTCGCCCTCCGGGCAGGGCTGTCGGTGCTCATGCCGCTGCTGGTGCTCGTCCTCGCGGGCCGCGTCGAGTGGACGGCGTATGCCGCGTTCGGCGCCTTCACCTCGTTGTACGGCCGCAACCACGCCCGCGCCGAGCGCGCCGGGATGCAGGTCGTGGCTGGCGGGTTCCTCACGCTGTCGGTGACGCTCGGCGTCCTCGTCTCCCTCGCTCCGGACTCACGCTGGCTCGTGGTCCCCGTGGGCGCGCTGCTCGCCGCCGGCGGTTCGCTCGCGTCCGACGCCTACGGCTGGCACCCACCGGGGCCGCTCTTCCTCGTCTTCGGCTTCGCCGTGAGCGCCATGGTGCCTGCCACGGCGGCGACGCTGCCCGTGGCAGCCGGCGTCGCCGCCCTCAGCGCCCTCTTCTCCCTGGCCGTCGCCCAGGTCGGGGTGCTGCGTGAGCCGGCGTCGTGGGCGCCGCCGGTGCTGCCCGCGCCACGGTTCCGGGACGCCCTTGCGCCGCAGGGCGCCGTGACCCACCTGCTGCGCCACGTGCTGGCGCTGTCGGTCGCCGGGGGCGTGGCGACCGCCCTCGACTGGCAGCACCCCTACTGGGCGATGGTCGCGGCCGTCGTGGTCCTCTCGGGTCCGGACCTGCTCTCGCGCCTGACCCGTGGGGTCCAGCGCGTCGTCGGCACCCTGCTCGGCCTCGGGGTGGCCGCGTTGGTCCTCGCCTGGCACCCGCAGGGGGTGACGGCGGTGCTCGTCATCGTCGTGCTCCAGGTCCTGACCGAGCTCTTCGTCGGTCGCAACTACGCCGTGGCGCTGCTCTTCATCACGCCGCTCGCGCTGCTCATGGGGCAGCTCGCCCACGAGGCGCCGGTCGGTCCGCTGCTGCGCGACCGGCTCCTCGAGACGGTGCTCGGCGCGCTCGTCGGAGCGGTCGTGCTGCTCCTCGTCCCGGACCGGCCCCCCGGGCCCGACGCCTGAGCCCCGTCACGCGGTCTGCGGGCACAGGCGGCCGGGTCACCCACGGCCGCATTGGGAGCACGTGGTGCGCGGACGGCATACTCACGAGGTGACGAAGAACCTCAGCGAGCGCATCCCGCGGGATCCCGATCCCGACGGCCTCTACGAGGTCTTCACCGAGTGGACGACCGAGCGTGGGCTCACGCTCTACCCGCACCAGGAGGAGGCGTTCCTCGAGATCCTGGGCGGCAGCAACCTCATCCTGTCCACGCCGACCGGCTCCGGGAAGTCGCTCGTCGCCACCGCCGCGCACCTCACGGCCCTCGCCGAGGACCGCGTCAGCTTCTACACCGCGCCGATCAAGGCTCTCGTCTCCGAGAAGTTCTTCGCCCTCTGCGAGCAGTTCGGCGCCGACAACGTCGGCATGATCACCGGTGACGCGTCGGTCAACGCCGACGCGCCCATCATCTGCTGCACTGCCGAGATCCTCGCGAACCTCGCTCTGCGAGAGGGCAGCTCGGCCGACATCGGGCTCGTCGTCATGGACGAGTTCCACTTCTACTCCGAGCCCGACCGCGGCTGGGCGTGGCAGGTGCCCATCCTCGAGCTGCCGCAGGCACAGTTCGTGCTCATGTCGGCCACGCTCGGCGACGTCACGATGTTCAAGGACGACCTGACCCGTCGCACCGGCCGCTCGACCGCCGTCATCACGGGCACCGAGCGCCCCGTCCCCCTCGAGTTCTCGTATGCCGTGACGCCCCTCCACGAGACCATCGAGGAACTCCTCGAGAAGGACCGCGCCCCCGTCTACGTCGTCCACTTCACGCAGGCGGCCGCGCTCGAGCGCGCGCAGAGCCTCATGGCTGTCAAGATCACGACCCGCGAGGAGCGCGAAGCCATCGCCGCGCGCATCGGCGCGTTCCGCTTCGGGGCCGGCTTCGGCCGCACCCTCTCGAGGCTCGTGCGGCACGGCATCGGCGTGCACCACGCCGGCATGCTGCCGAAGTACCGCCGCCTCGTGGAGCAGCTCGCCCAGGACGGACTGCTCAAGGTCATCTGCGGCACGGACACCCTGGGGGTCGGCATCAACGTCCCGATCCGCACGGTCCTGCTCACCGGCCTGACGAAGTTCGACGGGACGAAGCAGCGCACCCTCAAGGCGCGCGAGTTCCACCAGATCGTCGGACGGGCCGGACGCGCCGGCTTCGACTCCCGCGGCTGGGTCGTGGCCCAGGCACCGGAGCACGTCATCGACAACCTGCGCGCCGCCGAGAAGGCGGGCCACGACCCCAAGAAGCAGAAGAAGATCCAGCGCAAGAAGGCACCCGACGGCTTCGTCAACTGGTCGGAGGAGACGTTCGAGCGGCTCATCGCCGCCGAGCCCGAGCCGCTCCAGCCGCGCCTCAAGGTCTCGCACTCGATGCTCGTCAACATCCTGGCGCGGGAGGGCAACCCGGTCGCCCACGCGATGCGCCTGCTCTCCGACAACCACCACGAGCCGAAGGACCAGCGGCGCCTGCAGCGCCACGCGCTCGTGCTCGCCAAGGAGCTGCTCACCTCGGGTGTCGTCGAGCGGCTCGCCACGGCCGAGGAGTCCGGCCGCCGTCACGCGCTGACGATCGACCTGCAGCGCGACTTCGCGCTCAACCAGCCCCTGGCGCCCTTCGCGCTGGCCGTCATGGACACCCTCGACCCCGAGTCCGACTCGTACGCAAAGGATCTCGTCTCCGTCATCGAGGCGATCCTCGAGGACCCGCGCCAGGTCCTGTGGGCCCAGCAGTTCAAGGCGCGCGGCGAGGCCGTCGGCGCGATGAAGCTGGACGGGATCGAGTACGAGGAGCGCATGGAGCGGCTCGAGGAGGTCTCCTGGCCCAAGCCGCTCGCCGACCTGCTCGAGGTGACCCTCGCCGCCTACCGGCAGACCCACCCGTGGATCTCGCCGGATGCGCTGTCGCCCAAGTCGGTCGTGCGAGAGATGTACGAACGCGGCATGACGTTCAACGAGTTCGTCTCGTACTACGGCCTTTCTCGCTCCGAAGGGCTCGTCCTGCGCTACCTCACCGACGCCTACCGCGCCCTGAGCCGCACCGTGCCCGAGAGCCACCGCACGGAGGAGCTCGAGGACATCATCGAGTGGCTGGGCGAGCTGGTGCGCCAGACCGACTCGAGCCTGCTCGACGAGTGGGAGGACCTCGTCAACCCCTCGGACGACGTGACCCAGCAGAGCGAGGTCGCCCCGCCGGCCCGTCCCCTCACCGCCAACGAGCGGGCCTTCACCGTGATGATCCGCAACGCGATGTTCCACCGCGTCGAGCTCGCCTCGCGCGACGAGTGGGAGGCGCTCGGCGAGCTCGAGGCGCGCATCGCCGAGCTGACCGACCCGCCGCAGAAGGTCCTCATGGACGCGCAGGCCTGGAATGACGCCCTCGGCGCCTACTACGACGACCACGACGCCATCGCCACCGACCAGGGCGCCCGCTCCCCCGCGCTGCTCCAGGTCGAGCGCACGCCGACCGAGTGGCGCCTGCGCCAGGTCGTCGTCGACCCCGACGGCGACCTGGACTGGGGCATCTCGGCCGTCGTCGACCTGGCCGCCAGCGACGACGTCGGTGCCGCCGTGCTGACCGTCACCGGCTTCGAGCGCCTGGGCGGCTGACCGTGAGGCTGGTCGAGACTCCTCGCGAGCACGACGGCGTGCTCGTCGAGCCCGAGGACGGCGGGAACGGTACCGGCGTCCTGGTGCTCTCGGGCTCGAGCGGTCGCGTCGAGCGCGACCGCGCGCGACTGCTGGCCGACGCCGGCGTGTCAGCAGCCCTCACCTACCGCTGGTTCGGCGGCCCCGGACAGCCGGCCGGCCTCTGGGAGTACCCCCTCGAGGCCTTCGCACCCGCTGTCGCCTCGCTCGCCGAGCGGTGCGACCGCGTCGTGCTCCTGGGCACCTCGAAGACGGCCGAGGCCTTCCTGCTGTATGCCGTGGGCGACCCCGCCGTCGACGCCGTCGTCGCGCTCGCGCCTAGCCACGTCGCGTGGGCCAACGTCGGACCCGGACCCGACGGCGAGCTGCGGCCGCAGCACTCCTCGTGGAGCCGTGGCGGCGAGCCCGTCCCCTTCGTCCCCTACGACGACGACGCGGAGGCACCCGGGCAGCCCCCGGCATACGCCCCCGTCTATGCGCAGAGCCTGCGCACACGGGCGGACCGCGTGGCGGCAGCCACGATCCCCGTCGAGCGCTTCTTCGGCGACGTGCTGCTCGTCGCGGGAGGCGACGACCAGGTCTGGCCCGCGCTGTCCTTCGCCCGCGCCGTCCAGGCGCGACGGGCCGCCCTCGACCTGCCGACGACGCTCGTCACCCACCCGGACGCCGGACACCGTGTCGTGCTGCCCGGCGAGACCGTCGTGTCCGGCGGCCAGGTGATGGCGCGCGGCGGCACCGAGACGGCCGACCGTGCCCTCGGCGACCGGGCCTGGCCCGAGATCCGGCGCGTGCTCGATCTCCTCTGAGCGCCACGAGAGGGCCCCGCGCGGGTATGTTCCCCAGTGCCCACATCGGGGACCCCTCGACCGACAGGATCGACAGCATGGACGCCACAGACGTCACCGCCGCCTCACGGCGCGCCGGTGACCATCCCGCCCTCGAGACCGCCGCGCGCGTCGGCTATGCCGTCAACGGCGTGCTCCACATCGTCATCGGCATCATCGCCCTCCAGCTCGCCTTCGGGTCGAAGGGCAAGAGCGCCGACCAGTCCGGCGCGTTGGGCTCCATGGCCGACAACGGCTTCGGGCTCTTCATGCTCTGGGTCGCCGTCGTCGCCTGGCTCGGCCTCGCGCTGTGGCAGGTCACCGAGGCGATCTCGGGCGGCTGGGACACGAGCGACCGCGCCAAGGCCGCGGCCAAGGCCGTGGTCTACCTCGCACTGTCGTGGACAGCCTTCAAGTTCGCCAGCGGCAAGGGCACGTCGAGCAAGAGCCAGACGACCGACTTCACGGCCAGCCTCATGAAGCAGCCCGCGGGCCAGTGGCTCGTCGCGCTCGTCGGCCTCGCCGTCATCGGCGTCGGCGTCTACCACGTCGTCAAGGGCTGGAAGAAGAAGTTCCTTCAGGACCTCGAGACCCACCCCGGCCAGTGGATCGTCAAGGCCGGCCGCGTCGGCTACATCGCCAAGGGCATCGCGCTCGCCATCGTGGGCGGCCTCTTCGTGCTCGCCGCCGTGCGCCACAAGCCGAGCGAGGCCCGCGGCCTCGACGGCGCCCTGCGCAACCTGCTCGGCGCCCCCGGCGGCCCGGTGCTGCTCGCCCTCGTGGCCCTCGGCCTCGTCGCCTTCGGCGTCTACTGCTTCGGTCGGGCCCGGCACGCGGACGTCTGACGCTCGCTCCACGATCGCGAACGGCCGGGAACCCCAAGGGTTCCCGGCCGTTCGCCGTCCACTGGTGCGCCGGCTGTCAGCGCGACACGGCCTCGCGAGCCGCACCGGTGACTCGGCCGCCACCGGTCTTGCGACGCAGGTAGTGCCAGGCGAGCAGCGCGCACACGATGCCGTTGACCATGCCGACGAGCACGTCGACGAGGTGGTGCATGCCGCGGTAGAGACGGGCGTAGCCGACGAGGAGCGGGATGACGGCGAAGGCCACCGTGACGAGGCGACGCAGCCACACCGTCTCGATGCGCTGCGCCATGAGCGCGAACGTCAGGTAGAGCGCCGTCGAGGCACCCATGTGACCGCTGGGGTAGCTCGAGGTCGGCGGCGCCGGGTCGAGGTGCGGGACCTGCGGGCGCTTGCGGTCGGCGATGGTCGTGGCGGCCACGAACACGCTGGCCTGCATGGCGATCGCGATGGCGGGGATGACGGCATACCACCACTGCTTGGTGCGCCACCAGATGAGGGCCACGGCAATGACGCAGACGCCGATGACGATCTCGGTGTTGCCGATGTGCGACCACACGGCGGTGATCGAGTTCATCGTCGACGTGCGGCCGGCGGCGAGGGACCTGCTGATGCTCTCCTCGGAGGGGAGACCACCCAGCGGGCCCATGATGAGGAAGCCGAGACCGACGATCGCCGCGAACAGGATGACGGCGGGCGCGAACACCCGCAGCGCGAAGTCACGCAGGGCCGACCCGACGCTGGGTCGTGAGGAGTCGATCTCGTAGCGGTGGACGAAGGTGTGGTTCACGAGCTGCCTTTCGATGACTCGGGCCCGGACTCCCCCTCCGGCGGAGGGGAGTCGTCCGGACCTTTGGGGTTCCACCCGAGGTAGCCGGCGTAGGACGCCGTGCCCAGTCCGACGCCGAAGATCACTCCGGCGAGGACGTCTGAGGGGAAGTGCACGCCGAGGAAGACCCGGTCGAGCGCGGTGAGGAGGACGTATGCCGCCAGGCCGCCGACGAGCCACCGGCGCGCCACCGGCGTGAGCACCGGCCAGAGCAGCAGCGTCATGATGGTCGCGATCGCGGCGGCACAGGCCACGTGCCCGGACGGGAAGCTGTAGCCGGGGGCGTGGGAGACCGGGTCGCTGATGACGGGGCGGGCCCGGCGCACGATCGCCTTGAGGTCGAGCTGGAGGTTCCACGACACCATGAGCGTGACGAACGCCCAGAGGCAGCGGGTGGCCAGCTCGCGGTGCCGGCGCCACAGCACGAGGCAGACGGCCGAGGAGGCGATGTAGACCCAGACGGGCTGCGTGATCTCCTGCCACACGAGCAGGGTCGACCTCAGCCACGGGTTGTCGCGGGTGATGTCGGTCGCGGCGATGGTGAGCCGCTGGTCGAGGTCTATGACGGGCAGGAACTTCTCACGCACGACGAACGCAAGGATCGTGACGGGGACGGCGAAGGCCAGCCCGTAGCCGACGGCCCTGAGCAGGCGGCGGCCCCGACCCGCGGGTCGGGGCACACCTCGCCGTCGGTCACCCAACGCGGACCACCAGCGAGTCGGGCAGCACCCGAATGCCGAGGGAGACGTGCTCGCCGATCGGGTCGCCGTCGATCTCGGCCTCGACCGGGCGGCCGGCGGTCACACTGAACTCCCGACCCCGCAGGCGGTCGAGACGCCGGTGTCCGGCGCGGTGGCGGGTCACGAGGTCGGAGATGACCGAGATCCACCCGATCGCACCCTTGGGCGCGACGACGACGGCATCGAGCACGCCGTCGTCGAGCTTCGCCTCGGGCATCAGCTCGAGACCGCCCTGGAGCGTGCCGCAGTTGCCGATGACGACGGTGCGGGCATGGCGGCTGACGGCCCCGCTCGCCTCGTCGTGCTCGCGCTCGTGGTCGCCGTGCTGGCCGGTGACCCCGGAGCTGCCCGTGGATCTGACGTCGACGCGGAAGCCGCGGCTGAAGACCTGGCGCAGGCCGCTGAAGACGTAGGCGACCCAGCCGACGGCGGCCTTGACCTTCTCGTTGGTGCCGGCCATGACCTGACCGTCGAGGCCGAGCCCGGCCATGACGAGGAAGACCTCCTCGTCGTCGTCGACCTGAGAGCCACCGTCGTGGGTGCCGTGGCTCTCGCGCGGCCGGATCGGCTGGTCCGCCACCCGGACCAGACCCACGTCGATGCGGCGGTCGGCGCCGCCGAGCATCGCCTCGACAGCGTCCTCGAGGGAGTCGACGGGCAGCTTGAGGTTGCGGGCGAGGAGGTTGCCGGTGCCGCCCGGCAGCAGGCCGAGGGCGACGTCGGTGCCGACGAGCGCCGAGGCCACGGCGCGGACCGTGCCGTCTCCGCCCAGGGACGCGACGACGTCGGCGCCGGCCCGGACCGCCTCGCGGCCCTGCTTCTCGCCGGTCTCGTCCTCGGTCGTCGCGATCCAGCTCGGGTCCTCCCAGCCGTGCTGCGCCGCCGCCTTGGCCACGAGCTCCTTGGCCGCGTCGAGGTCGTCCACCTTGACCGGGTTGTAGACGACGGTGAGGCTGCGACGAGCGCTGGGGGTGTCAGGCATGTGGGGGATCCTAGGGCTCAGGGCATGAGGGGAGGGGGCCGTGGAGCTCGGCCTGACCGGTGACATACCCGCACCCCGCATGCAGCCGACCACCAGCGCACCCCCAGCCGGGACCCAGCCATCGCGCTCCCCACGGAGGTAGCCTCCGGACGTGTCCACCATTCGTCGGCGTCTCGCCGTTGCCGTAGTCGTCGGTGTCCTCGTCGGCCTGTTCGTGCCACTGGGACCGGGCGGCGAGCTGCTGACCCACCTGCTGACCGGGTTCGTCGCCGGCGGCCTGTCCTTCGCCGTGCCGCTCCTCGTGCACGTCCTCGGTCATGACGCACCGTCCACGCGGGCCAAGGTGATGGGCCGCGACGGCGACGCCGCCTGGTACGACGTCGTCGTGATCGTCGTCGGGCTGGCCAGCCTCACCGGGGTGGCGGTCCTCCTCGTCGGCAGCCAGTCCAAGGGCGTCGCGCAGGTCATCGACGCCCTCGTGGGCGTGGGCGCGGTCGCGGTCGGCTGGCTCTGCGTCCACACCGTCTATGTGCTGCGCTACGCCCGCGTCTACTACGCGAGCCCTCGCCCGCCCATCGACTTCAACCAGGACGAGGACCCGACCTTCTCGGACTTCGCCTACTTCTCCTTCAACCTCGGCATGGCCTACCAGGTCTCGGACACCGACCTCAAGACCTCCGACATCCGGCGGGTGGTGCTCGGCCACACGCTGCTCGCCTACCTCTACGGCACGATCATCATCGCCTCGACCATCAACCTCGTGGCCGGCATCGGCGGCTCCGGATCTGGAGGCTGACGGCCGCCGCGACCGGGCTACGGCCGCCCCCGGCCGCGACGAGCGACGGCTAGTCCGAGGCCGACTCGAGGGCGGCGTTCGCGGTGACCTCGTCGGAGCCCGGGAGCAGGACCGTGAGGACGAGACGCTGGTAGTTGCTCAGCGACAGCAGGATCTGGTCGGGGTAGCGGCTGTGCTCGAACCAGCCCAGGTGGGTGATGCCGAGCGACGTGCGGATCCGGCCGGGTGCCGCGCTCCAGTGGGATCGCTCGTAGCCGATCCGGGCGATGCGGGCATGCACGCGCTCCTGGACCGCGACGTCCAGCAGGGGCACCTCGGTCGCGAGGTCGATCGTTCGCGGCCACCAGACACCGTCGGAGGCTTCGACCCCCGGGCGTGGGGAGAGCACGAGGCGCGCGGGCGGCGATGTCGCACCGGCCGGCAGAACGGCGGCGGACGAATCGGTGGACATGGACTCGGGGACGGACGAGGCCTCGGTCGTCGACAGGGGAAGGGACATGGCGTTCACAGCAGCTCCTCGGGAGCGATGGCGTGAGAGGTGGATCGCGGCTCGCTCGTCACTCCCCGCCATCGAGGCCGACACCGCGCAAGGATCGGGCCTCTGCTGACTGCCGACGCCGGCGACCCCGGTCGGGTCGACGCGTCTCCTCGTCAGCGTACGCTCCTGAGCGAGGATCCGGAGTGGCCGCGGCACCGGGTGGCGACCGTCAGCCCTCGCCGCCGTCGTCCGGGTCGTCGTCCGCGTCGTGGCGTTCCGCCTCATAGCTCTCCACGAGCTCCCACGCCCGATCGTCCCGCCCCACTGTGTCGTCGTCGTCGCGGTCGTTCATGGCCTGTCCGATGGCCCAGTCCGGAGGGGCCGGCCGCGCCGGGTCCGGATCTGATGTCGCAGACATGTCCTCCACCCTCCAAGCGATGGCGCGGGGCGGTGACCCCGTCTCGCCATTGTGCCACCGGGCCGACCTCACGACAGGTGGTCCGGCCCCCGGCACCCGGTCCGGAGCAGGCGTACGCTGGCGCTCTCAGGTTGACGCATCGTGCGCCGGCAGATCGGAGTCCGAGATGCCAGGCGACCCGCCGCTCGAGCCGCGTCCCGCTCACCAGCTCCCGGAGCTGATGGCGGCCGTTCGTGCCGCGAGCAACGACGTCGACGCCCTGAGGACCGGGCGCGTCGACCCGGCCCTCCTGGTCGCTGCCCGCGGGGTGCTGCTCGAGGCGCTGGAGCGCCTCGCCGCCGAGCTCGCGAGACGCAGGCTGCCCCTGCCCCCGGCCCTGCGCGACGAGCTCCGGCTCCAGCGGGGCATCCGCGGCGCTCTTCGGCTCAGGTTGCCGCCAGCCGGGCCGTCTCGTCCTTGACCCAGAGGCCGACGAGGCCGCCGAAGTGCGCCATGAAGCGGTCACGCTCGTGGGCCGGGTACGTCGTGACGACCGTCGAGCGCAGCAGGCTGTCGAACGCGTCGGACTGCACCCACTCGAGGACCGCGGCGTCGAGGTGCGAGAGGTACCGGTCGCACCACGCCCAGTAGGCGGCGGTGTCGAAGTACTCGTCGGCGATCGCGAGGTAGGCGTCGAGCTTCTCCTCGTCGTCCAGGTCGTCGCGGTCGGCGATGTCGAAGTAGCGGCGCATCTCGAGGTCCATCGGGCCCTTGCGGCCGGTGACGAGGCAGAAGGCCGACCAGCGCACGAGCGCCTTGATGGCCCACGGGAAGTAGTAGTGCAGCGAGGTGACCGCCACGTCGGGGCAGGCGTTGGCGTAGTCGATGGGATAGACGTCGTCACCCTTGACGAGCATCTCGCACGAGTTGAACTCCCAGCCGAACATCGCGTTGACGATGCGGCTGATGGCGGCGGTCTGCTTGCCCGCCGAGGGCTGCAGGAAGTCGTAGCTCACGGCATACCTGTTGTGCATCGACTGCTCGGGACGGAAGTCCATGACCATCGTCTCGGGGCCGATCGACAGCGCGCGGGCGAAGTGGTCGTACTCGACGGTCGACTGCAGGTGCATGAGCATCTCGCCCGACTCGTCGTAGGCCTTGACGAGGTCGGCCTCGTCGTTGATCCGTGAGACCCCCCGCCAGCCGCCGCCGTCGAAGGGCTTCATGTACATCGGGTAGCCGAGCTCGTTGGCGATCGCCTTGAGGTCGAACGGACGGTTGTACTTCGCCGACGTGTAGGCCCAGCGCACGTTGTCGACGGGGTTCTTGTAGGGCACGAGCCACGTCTCGGGAACCTTGAGCCCCAGGCGCATCAGCGCGACGTAGGCGCTGTGCTTCTCCATCGACTGGAAGGTGAACGGACTGTTGAGCAGGTAGGTGTCGTTCATCAGCGCGGCCTTCTTGAGCCACTCGCGCGGGTGGTAGTACCAGTAGGCGAGGCGGTCGATGACGAGCTCGGTGCGCACCGGCTGGCGCAGGTCGAACGGCTCGATGGTGAGGCGCTCGCTCGTCAGCTCGTGCGTCACGCCGTCGTCCGTCGTGATCGGTCCGACGAGCGCGAGGAGGGCCTCGAACGCGGTGGGCCAGTCCTCCTCGGCCCCGAGCAGCAGCCCGATCAGGTGGTTGCGCGTCTGCGTCATGTGCCTCTCCTGCTCGACGATCCGGGTGACCCCGATCCTTGCAGCAGTGTCAACAGCAACGGGTCGAACGCGGCCTCCCAGGAGCGCCAGTCGTGACGCCCCGGCAGCTCGCTGAACGACACGCGGTTACCGCTCCGGGCGAGGGTGTGCGCCATCTGGCGGTTGTTGGCGAGGTTGCCCTCGTCGGTGCCGCAGGTGAGCACGAGGTGCGCGTCGGTGCGTCGCCGGCGCGCCCTGCGAACGCCGGTGACGAACGCCGTCACGCGGTCCCAGAACTCGAAGTCCTCCTCGTCGTCGACGCGCTTGCGGAAGAAGGAGCCCGACTGGAGGAAGAGCGCGCCGAAGGTCCCCGGGTGCAGCCACTCGGCCTGGAGCGACGCGAGCGCCCCGAGGCTCGCTCCCATGAGGGCCGGCTTCCCGTCGGTCGCGTATGCCGTGTGCACCCTCGGGAGCACGTGCTCGGCGAGCGCTTCGGCCCAGAGGGGGTTGGCGGCATACCGCTCGTTGCGCGGTCCCGGCTCGAGCAGGACGACACGGGTTGGGGGGACCCGTCCGTCAGCGGTGGCGGAGCGCAGTCGTGAGACGAGGTGGGCCCGCCGGGAGTACTCCGGGCCGTCGTGCGCGACGAGGAGCGGGAGTGGGTCGCGGCGCGCGCTGCCGACCGGGGACACGACGGCGAGCTCGACGTCGCCGACCGGCGTGCCGGTCACCGTGAGCTTCGTCCGTGCCATGTCAGTGACCCTATGCGCGGGCGGGGACACGGCCTGCCCCTGCACCCTCGCCACGGCCTTGGCGTCCGGATCTGTCTGAGCGTAAACGGAATTCGCTGTCCACAGATTCACCATGACTCTTGATCGGCGATCGAACACATGTTCTGCATATCTGCTTAGGTGAAGTCCGGTATGCCGGTTTCTGCTGGCTTGAGAAGGTCCTTGAGCGGGTGCGGGTCAGTGTCCACGGCTTGCTCGAGGAGTCGATAGAAGAGCAGGCCGCGGGA